>CAWKZI010000149.1:0-6025 GCA_963854365.1 Gammaproteobacteria bacterium | reverse complement strand
CGAATTTATTTCTTTAAAAAGGGACTCTATTTTGCTTCCACTCCAAGCGATATTAGAACTTAAACGGCTCACCGGCCCTTAACTGAGCCAGAAAATGTACAGATTTTCAAAAGTTACTTAGTATTTTCACCAATTTACTATTTCTTTGATTTTCACTGTTTTTCTTCCTTCTCAGATGCGGCTTCAGCGCTAGCCGCCCGTTGAAATTGAGTTCGATAAACCCAGCTAGCAGGGCCCGAAAAAGCATAAATAATGGCGATGCTAAGCAAAACTTCGTGCGGGTAAAGAGCGATTATAACTAATAATACTACTGCGGAGATAAAAACCATATAGGGCACAGTACCCTTAAAATTTAATTCTTTAAAACTAAAATACGTATAGTTAGAAATCATTAGTAAGCCCACAAAGACAGTGAGGATTGCCGCCAGATAAGCAACAATTGGAGTAACCTCCAATCCATACTTAAAACTGACCCATGGCACGCAGGTTATCAAGCCAGCCGCCATTGGACTCTGCAAGCCAAGGAAAAAACGCTTGTTTGCGGTTCCTAACTGCACATTAAATCGAGCTAATCGAAGCGCAGCACAAGACATGTAGATAAAGCTCGCAGCCCAACCAACTCGACCCAAGGGCGCAAAAGCCCAACTGAACATAATCAACGCTGGGGCCACACCAAATGAAACCATATCGGAGAGGCTATCGAATTGAGCCCCGAAAGCACTTTGAGTATTGGTCAGTCTTGCAATGCGGCCGTCTAAGCCATCCAGCACGCCTGCGATGAATATAGCCCAGCCCGCTTCATTAAAATTGCCACCCATACCGGCTATCACTGCATAAAAACCAGAAAACAAAGCACCTAGAGTTAGCAGGTTCGGTAACAGATAGATCCCACGGCGTCGAACCGTCTTACCCCCTTCTGAGACGATTTCTTCGTGCTCGTCAATTGGCAGAATATTATCAGATTCTTCTATCAATTCTGGCTCTGGCTCTTGCTCTTCTTTGGTCATGGGTTTCCTGGATTGCCCAAGGCATGGCTAGGTGGATAAAGCCATAATGCTCGTAAAATTAGATTATACAGCTCTAATTTGCTGGCTGTGGGACTATTTGTAGCTCTAATATATCATTTTACGCAAGATTGCAGATGCTATATGATCGCGCCTCACAAAAATTGAGTATCAGCTCACTTATTTATTATCAAATCGGAACAAGAAACCGGAGTAAATCCATGAACTATTTTAATACGCTGCCCCTCAGATTACAGCTTGAGCAGCTGGGCAAATGTCGCTTTATGGACAGAAGTGAATTTAGTGGCGGCGTGAATAAGCTAAAGGGTAAAAAAGTCGTGGTCGTAGGCTGTGGGGCACAAGGCCTCAATCAGGGCTTGAACATGCGGGATAGTGGTCTAGATGTGTCTTTTACTTTGCGCGCAGCCGCCATTTCCGAACAGCGGACGTCATGGAAGAATGCAACAGAAAATGGCTTTGCCGTTGGTACTTACGAAGAACTTATACCAACTGCTGATCTTGTTCTGAATCTGACCCCCGACAAGCAGCATAGCCCTGTGGTCACACAAATAATGCCGCTAATGAAGCAAGGTGCATGCTTAGCCTACTCTCACGGATTCAACATCGTAGAAGAAGGAATGCAAATTCGCGATGACTTAACGGTTGTGATGGTTGCTCCTAAGTGTCCTGGAACCGAAGTTCGGGAAGAGTATAAGCGTGGTTTTGGTGTGCCGACTCTGATTGCTGTCCATGCAGAAAATGACCCCAATGGCGATGGAATGGATATTGCGAAAGCCTATGCGGCCGCCACCGGCGGGCATCGAGCTGGCGTATTGGAGTCATCTTTTATCGCAGAAGTAAAATCTGACCTAATGGGTGAACAAACGATTCTGTGCGGAATGCTGCAAACAGGGTCAATTCTTTGTTATGACAAAATGATTGAGAAAGGCATCGACGCGGCCTATGCCTCAAAGCTTGTTCAACATGGCTGGGAAGTCGTTTCCGAAGGTCTTAAGCACGGCGGCATTACTAACATGATGGATCGCCTATCAAATCCTGCAAAGGTAGTAGCAAATGAATTAGCGCAGGAACTCAAACAAATCATGGCACCTCTATACCAGAAGCATATGGACGACATTATTACAGGTAATTTCTCCGGCGGTATGATGGACGATTGGGCTGATGACGATGCCAAATTACTAGGATGGAGAGAAGCCACCATTGAATCTGCTTTCGAAAAATCGACTGCAGGCGATATGGAAATATCTGAACAAGAATACTACGACAATGGCATATTAATGGTGGCTATGATTAAGGCAGGCGTTGAATTAGCGTTCGAAACCATGACCGATAGCGGCATCATCGAGGAATCAGCCTATTACGAATCTCTTCACGAAGTACCTCTAATTGCCAATCTAATCGGTCGTAAAAAATTATATGAAATGAACAAAGTAATATCAGACACCGCCGAATATGGATGCTACTTGTTTTCACATGAATGCGTTCCCTTACTTTCAGACTTCATGACCAAAATTGATACCAATGTTATTGGCAAGGGAGTCCATCTCAATAATTTTGGCGTTGATAATGCTGAATTAATCGAAATTAATGAAGATATCCGATCACACCCCATTGAGGTTGTTGGAAAGAAATTAAGAAAATATATGACCGCAATGAAAAAAGTAATTTAAACACTAATTACTTAGCAAAAAAGAAAGGCCGCCTGGCCCTTCTTTTTTCAAACTTACAAGTAATTCAAAAAGCATCTAATTACAAACTGAGAACCTTCTCTCCCCGAGCAATACCCGACACTCCAGTTCGAGCTACTTCTATAACAACGTTATCCCCTAGTGCCGCAATAAAGGCATCGAGCTTGTCAGTAGTACCTGTTAATTGAATACTTAAAACATTACTGGTCAAATCAACAATCTGGCCTCGAAAAATATCCACAGAACGATTCACTTCAGCACGCTGCGCGCCAGTTGCTTTTACTTTTATCAGCATCAGTTCTCTTTCTATATGGGCCCCCTCAGTCAGATCCACTAACTTAACCACATCAACAATTTTATTCAAATGCTTCGTAATTTGTTCGATTCGAGCATCGTCACCACTGGTCGTCAAAGTTAATCGAGATAATGACTGGTCTTCGGTAGGCGCTACAGTAAGGGAGTCAATATTGTAGTTACGTTGAGAGAAAAGGCCTACGACTCTTGAAAGCGCTCCGGGCTCGTTTTCCATCAATACAGAAATTATGCGACGCATATCAAGTCCTCTCCGATTTACTCAATATCATATCCTTCATCGCACCACCCTTAATGGCCATGGGATACACATGTTCATTAGGGTCTACCATCACATCTACAAAAACTAACTTGTCTTTTAAAGCAAATGCCTCTTCAAGTTTGTTATACAAATCATCTAACTTCTCGATTTTTATGCCGACATGACCGTAGGCTTCCGTAAGCTGTTTAAAATCAGGTAACGACTCAGCATAGGTACTATGAGAATGCCGTCCACTGTATTGCATATCCTGCCATTGCTTAACCATCCCCAAGGCCTGATTATTTAGACAGATGATTTTTAAGGGAAGCTTATATTGCATACAGGTTGCGAGCTCCTGTATACACATTTGGATACTACCTTCACCGGTTATGCAAACTGAAACTGCATTCGGGTGGGCAAACTGTACTCCCATAGCCGCAGGAAAACCAAAACCCATAGTGCCAAGGCCTCCAGAATTTATCCACCGACGAGGTTTATCAAAGCCATAATACTGTGCTGCAAACATCTGATGCTGGCCAACATCTGACGAAACAAAGGCATCACCTTTCGTGATTTCATATACTGCTTTAACAACTTGCTGAGGCTTTATAGAGCCGTCGTCTGCGGAGTTAATTTTTAAACTATCCTTCTCTCGCCATTGCTCAATCTGCTTCCACCAGATCTCCAAAGATTGTCCATCAACTTCTGATTTTGAGGCAGCTAACTGAGATATCATTTCCGTAAGAACTAACTCTACAGAGCCGACTATCGGCACATCTGCGAGTACAGTTTTCGAAATTGACGCAGGGTCAATATCAACATGTAGGATAGTTGCATCCGGACAGAATTTAGCTACATCAGAATTTGTAACTCGATCATCGAATCGAACTCCGATCCCTAGCAATACATCGCAGTGATGCATTGCCATATTGGCTTCATAAGTACCATGCATTCCCAACATGCCCAAAAATTGCTTATCTGACGAAGGGTAAGCACCCAAGCCCATTAATGTATTGGTAATAGGGAAACCCAATTCTTGGGTGAATTTTGTCAGCAATTCTGAACCATTGCCTTGAATCACACCGCCGCCGGCATAAATCATCGGACGATTAGCAGCAAGCAATGCATCTACCGCTTTCTTAATTTGCCCTGAATGTCCTTTACCCGGAACAGCATAGGACCGAATTTTTATCTCAGATGGGTACTCATAGGGCTGCTTATCTTTCGGATCAGTTACATCCTTCGGTATATCAATTACAACCGGGCCAGGTCGCCCAGTTGTTGCGATATGGAATGCCTTTTTCACCATGATCGGAATGTCTGCGACCTTTCGAGCCATGAAACTATGCTTCACAATAGGCCTTGAGACTCCGACCATGTCAGTTTCCTGGAACCCATCGGAGCCAATCATACGACTATCGACCTGACCTGAAATCACTACCATAGGAATCGAATCCATATAAGCTGTTGCAATACCTGTTAGAGCATTGGTAGCCCCTGGCCCCGAAGTCACTAAAACAACGCCCGGTTTTCCAGATGAACGAGCATAACCATCTGCCGCATGTGTTGCTGCCTGCTCGTGACGAACTAAAATATGTTCTACTTTATCTTGCTGAAAAATAGCATCATAGATATGTAGGACGGCACCACCCGGATAGCCAAAAATGATTTCAACACCTTCATCGTGCAGCGCACGAATAAGCATTTCACCACCTGATAATTGATCCACTTTTCTCTGCCTCTAAACGCTCGTTTTTCTCAAACTTCAACGGACTTAACAATCACACGTTGCCGCCTAAGATCGAATAATTCAAAACAACAACCGACCCACAAGGACTGTTGTAAAAAATACTTAATGATTAGTTTATGACAATCAGCAAATTACATAAAATTTATGCCAATCTTGCTTTTTGTCGGCCCCCTACGCGATAACGTGATAGGAGCCTAAGGTGGAGTTGTCAGTCACCTAGATAGTAGCCTGCAGGGTTGCCTGGTTGCGGCGGTTGCATACTACGGCAAATTGAGAAGGGGTTGCCCTGCTCGCTCAGCTCAAGCAACGCGATTTTGCCATTTACCATCGAAAAGTCAAGCCTTTAAGAATTATATGGCCTAAATTTAGCGGTTGCTTAGGCAGCCTCCATAGAAGGATTTCTACGTAATTGGATAAAGTTTATGGCCATGAATGTTACTCATTAATTTTTATGCAGCACCTTGAACCACAAACCCTTACCTATTTATTAAGCTGAAACTACTTAGTTCTGAAGATCTGGGCTGAGGTGAATTTTTCAATACCCCCGACACGCCTTTATTGATCAAGATCAATAAAGGCAGCATGCTAAAAAGTAATTTCTAAATGGAAATATTTAGCCGAATTACCATTGCATGCGACTAAGCTTGGAGTTTCTCTGAAATTGCTTGTATGTGCTTAGCGGTAGTTCCACAACAACCGCCGACGAAGTTTGCGCCCTTCGCAATCCAATCAACGGCAAATTCACTATAAAACTCGGGCGATAAATCATCTCGCATGGTCAATCGACCATCAAGTTCTTTTTCACCGCCCAACAACCAGCCTTGAGGTACACGTGTAAATGCATTTGCGTAACCACCAAAAAAATCGACACCGCTGCCCGCGAGTAAAGGCATTGCATCGCTTATCCGCTCTGGCAAACAACAATTGGCCAGTATACCTGCAACATTAAAATGAGCTAGAGCCTGCAGAGCACTTTGTAAAGATTCACCACTGCGCAAAGTTGCAGGCT
>CAWKZI010000148.1:0-6062 GCA_963854365.1 Gammaproteobacteria bacterium | reverse complement strand
TGTATTTATAATGCCGGCTAGGCTTTAATCTAGCTCATCAGTAAGAATAGATAACAGAGGAAATTTCAATGAGAGCCAAAAAAATAGAAATATTAATGCTTTTCCCAATTGCGAGTTTTTTTCTCCAAAATAGTATCGCACAGCAAAATACAGTGCTGCCTGATTATCCGAACAACTACACTACTTATGAAGATCTTGTAGAAATGCCTGATGGCCGCAGTATGGGTTCAGGTAATGCCATAGATATTGATTCTATGGGCAATATCTGGGTGTTCGAACGCTGCGGTGGAAATAACGGAGCTTGTTTAGAATCGGATGTCGACCCTGTTTTGAAATTTAGTCCTGACGGAGACATTCTCACCAGCTTTGGGTCTGGCATGTTTGTCTGGCCTCATGGAATAATTATTGATGATGACGATAATCTTTGGATTATAGACGCAGGCGTAGTGGATGGCGAGAAAGGTAACCAAATCTTTAAGTTCAACCAAGTGGGACAGCTACTTCTTGAGCTAGGACAACCCGGAATAAGAGGTGATGGCCAAGAGTTATTTAACGAACCTTCAGATCTTTCAATAGGGCCAGACGGCACACTTTATATTGTCGATGGACACATTAGCCCAGATTCTAACCGTCGCATACTACATTTAACTGCTGAAGGCGAATATATTGAAGAATGGGGTTCTCAGGGTTATGGTCCCCTGCAGTTCGAAGGCCCTCATGCAATAGCAGTGGATTCACAAGGAAAAATTTATGTTGGAGATCGTACAAATAATCGCTTACAAATTCTATCCCCTGATGGAGAATTACTTGCCATCTGGTCTCACTTCGGTCGCCCTAGCGGCATAAGAATCCATGATGACATGCTGTATGTCGTTGATTCCGAATCTAGGCAGGCAGAGGGTCTATACGGATACAATCCTGGGTGGCACCGCGGAATATATGTTGGAACTCTCGATGGAACTATTACCGACTTCATTCCTGACCCTAATTCGCATGACGGCACAAGCTTTCCAGAGGGAATTGCCGTAGATGACAATGGGGTGATTTGGGGTGCATCAGTTGGAGACCGCAAGGTTACGAAATACATACGAAATTAATCTGATAATGAATGCAATACTTTGGGCGAGAATATGAAAATCAATATAAAACTAAATCAACTTTATTTCTTATCTGCGGCATTCTTAGTTGCCGTGCTGGCACTAGAATCCAGAGCCGAACATCATGATCACTCTCTTGAAGAACTAGCAAAAGCTGCACATAGAAGCGCCAGTAACATCGCTCGTAATGCGTCGCGCCATCCAACAGAAACTTTAGAGTTTTTTGGTCTCAAGCCAGATATGACAGTCATAGAAATTTTACCTGCTGGAGGGTGGTACACAGAAATCATAGCCCCCTATGTGGCTGAGGAGGGAAAGTTGTATGCTGCGCATTTTTCCCCCAATGCTTCTTTAGCTTATATGCCACCGAACCTGCGCTTTTTTGAACAAAAAATTACCGAAGCCCCAGAACTTTATGGAAAAATTACAGTTCGTCATCTAAATCCTCCTCATGAAGTTGCCATAGCTCCTCCAGCTAGCGCTGACCTTGCACTGACGTTTCGCAATGTGCATAACTGGATTATGGCTGGGCAAGAATACGAATATTTTATGGCCTTTTATGCTGCACTGAAACCGGGCGGTGTATTAGGTGTTGTCGAGCATCGCGCGAAGCCAGGTTCTTCTATGGAAGTAATGGAAACTACTGGTTATGTCACTGAGGCCTATGTTAAAGAAATTGCTACTGCGGCTGGATTTGAATTTGCTGGCTCGAGTGAAGTCAACTCCAATGCCAAAGATCAAACAGTTTATCCTCGTGGAGTTTGGACATTACCACCTAGCTATAGATTGGGTGATAAAAATAAGGCTGAATACACTGCCATTGGTGAAAGTGATCGAATGAGCTTAAAATTTGTAAAACCCAATTAGTATCGATTAGTTTATTTGTGATTTTAATTTAGGGGATCCTATACTCTAAGCAGCTAGTTGACTCATAGCCTGAATAACCGATTCATAAATGGAGAATTACAAAGCCATGTCTAATCCTGTTTGTCTGATTGTTGGAGCTGGCGATTACATCGGCGCTGCTATTGCTCGTCGATTCGCAGCCGGCGGCTACACAGTTTGTCTTGGACGCCGCAATGGCGAAAAGTCTGCCGCTCTGGTAAAAGAAATTTGCGATAGTGGCGGCAAAGCTCACGGTTTTACTTTGGATGCTCGTGAAGAGACGCAAATTGAAGAACGATTTGCCATGATTGAAAATGATATTGGGCCTCTCGAAGTTGTGATCTCAAACCCGGGTGGCAATGTAAACTTTCCTATTCGTGAAACTACGGAAAGAGTCTTCTATAAAGTATGGAAAATGGCCTGCCTCACTGGGTTTCTTACTGGACGAGAAGCAGCAAAATACATGTTACCTCGTAATAAAGGCACAATACTGTTCACAGGCGCAACTGCCAGCATAAGAGGAGGCAGTGGCTTCGGGGCCTTTGCCAGTGCCAAATTCGCTCTGCGTGGGCTAGTCCAATCCATGGCACGAGAACTTGGGCCGCAAAATATTCACGTTGCTCACCTGATAATTGATGCGGGTGTAGATACAGCTTTCGTCAAAGAAAGATTTGAAGCACGAGGTATCAATACTGATGAACTTCCAGAAGACACTTTAATGAACCCTAAGTCGGTGGGTGAAGCTTATTGGATGTTACATAATCAAACTCGCGATGCCTGGACCCAAGAAATGGATTTGCGTCCCTTTGCAGAAAAATTTTAAATTAATCAATAAGCTAAATACGCAGGAATAACTCATGTCCATAAAGGTAGAATTTCATTTCGATTTCGGAAGTCCCAACTGTTATTACTGCCATCAAGTAATACCCGCTATTGAAGAACGAGCCGGAGTAAAGTTTGAATACGTCCCCATTCTTCTAGGTGGGGTGTTCAAAGCAACTAATAACAAATCGCCGATGGAAGCTTTCGCGGGAATTCAAAACAAGTCAGAGTACAACTCATTAGAAACTGCCAGATTTATCGAAAAACACAATATTGATAAATTTGTTATGAATCCAAATTTTCCGGTTAATACTTTGTACATTATGCGTGGAGCTATCTACGCGCTAAAAAATGGAATTGGTATTGAATACATTAATGCAATGTATCAATGTATGTGGGAAAGAGGCTTGAACATGGCAGACTCTGCAGTTATTCGGCAAGCCTTGACAAGTGTAAATTTACCCGCGGAAGAAATTATAACCTCAACCGCTGAGCCGGAAATTAAACAGGCATTAATAGATAATACGATGTTAACTGTAGAGCGAGGCACCTTTGGCTCTCCTACTTTCTTTGTAGGCGATGAAATATTTTTTGGCAAGGATAGGTTGAGAGATGTTGAAGAGGAAATTCTTGCTCAATCATAGCTAGTTTATGCGACGAGCCTTTTATCAACAGCAAATCAGAGTTAGTTACCCGACCTATCGTATACTCTTATTAGTTCTATCGATGCACTAAAGGAGTCAGGCTCAAGCATCATTTCGACTCGTAGACGATTTCCACCGTTTTCCAAGGTATAGGTTTCGAGAGTAAATCCTCCATCTCTTGGGCGTGCTTCTACAATGAGCGAAGCACCATCCCAATTACCGAAAGAAAAATCCACACCACCTTCGGTATAAAAATCATTCGCAGTGGTCCGCCTACGCCGGCCGTCGGTGTGAAAAACGCGGGTATAATCATCAGCATAATGGAAGCGGAATTCGGGTTCACTGTACTCAATCCGCAGAATCATATCGTAACTTAGCCGGTCATAAAGCTCTTGTTCCGGCGGACCACCACGATAGAAATCCTTTTTCCTATTAAACAACCCACGAGTATCTCGACCCCCACTTCCTTCTAAAGCTTCTGCGACCTGATCGTCAGTCTCATCACTCAAATCTTCATTGATAACCCACTCACCGACGATAAGAGCTTCCAACTCAGAAGAATTATTCTGCGCCTGACTTACGCCCCACGATAGGAGTGCTAGAAGCAGTAGAACTGGCCAAGACGCGCCTAAGGTTCCTCTTTCTAATATTCTAGTGAGGGAACTAAAAAGGGTTAGCAGATTTAGTAAAGTAGTCTTATTCAAGTTAGCTAATTCCAGAGTGCCATTCAGCGATTGCCTGGCCTATTTCATCAGGAGAATCTTCCTGCAAGAAGTGATTACCTTTAATTGTTACTTCAGTTTGATTGGGCCATGTTCGGCAAAATTCCCGTTGCGGGCCAATCAAAATTGCACCGGGATCGGCGTTAATAAATAATTTCGGAACATCACACTGCACCAACCAATCTGCATAGCTTTGTGCAATTTCAACTACATCTTTAGGTTCGCCAGAAATAGGAATTTGCCGGGGCCAGGTGAGCGTCGGTCGACGTTCTTCACCGGGATTTAGAAATGGCCTTTTGTAAACTTCCATTTCTTCTTCACTTAGTTCCCGAAGAATTGACCCTGGCAGCACTCTTTCAACAAATACATTTTTCTCTAGAATCATTTCCTCTCCTGCAGGAGAACGAAACCCCTGAAAAACACCACGGGCAGACTCGGGCCATTCCTCCCAAGTTACTGGTCTCACAATACTTTCCATATAGGCAATACCTTTCACAGCATCGCGATGTCGGTTAGCCCAATCGAAGCCCAGAGCAGAACCCCAGTCATGGATTACCCAAGTGACGTTTTCCGTAACACCCAACGCTTCCAGAGCAGCGTCCAAATATTCTCGATGTTTTACAAACGTATAACTATCAGGCCCTACATTATCCAGCTTGTCTGAAGACCCCATGCCAATAAGATCAATCGCGATGCAACGACCTTGGTTTTGAAGGTGAGGCATGACGTTGCGCCAGAGATAAGAGGAGGTTGGGTTGCCATGTTGGAAAATTATGGGGGCACCTTCACCCATTTCCACATAGCTCATAGTTTTGCCTTTAACAGAAATGGTTTTCTTCGCATGCTCTGTGGTACTTATCATTACGTTCCTCAAGTTACTGCAGATTTAAATAGCTCATTGAGCATAAACTGACGATTAAGGGATTACAATTATTTGCCTCGCGCTAGGTGAAATAGTTTATCTAGACACCAAATATATTCACAAACACAAATCTGCTTAATCTACAAATCTGAATGCTCCTAACGCATTTCGTGATGTCTAATTGAACACCGTTGTCATATCGGATATTCTGCCTCACCTTAACTCGAATATGCTTAGAACTGCAAAAATATGGCTGGGGAGCAATAAGAATGACAATGCAAAATACACCTCTTCTGATGTCACGAATACTTGGCAGGGGTGCTATCTTAGATCCAGATGTTGAAGTTGTAACACTACAGGCTGATGGCACACATAGGCAGACACTGAAGCAGACCTGGGATCGGTCAAACCAACTGGCTCATGCCTTAAAAGCCCATGGCATTGAAGTAGGTGACCGAATTGGCAGCTTTATGTGGAATAATTATCGCCACCTTGAGCTCTACCAAGGCGTTCCTTCCATGGGATCGGTTTTACACACACTTAATATTCGCTTATCTCCTATGGATCTTGAATACATCATCAATCATGCAAATGACCGTGTGATTTTTGCGGATGAAGATCTACTGCCGCTGCTAGAACCACTTTGGGACAAAATTCCCTGTGTTGAATTGCTGGTTGTTAGTCGCCACGGCGAAAATGGGGAGAGTAGCTTCAAGAACCAAATCGACTATGAAGACTTTATCAAAGACCAATCAACGGTCTATGACTGGCCAGACATTCCTGAAACATCACCAATGGGACTGTGTTACACATCCGGGACCACTGGTAAGCCTAAAGGTGTCATGTACACCAATCGTTCGACCTATCTTCACACTTTGGCAGAAAGTCTTACCGATACAATGGAACTCTCTTCGCTAGATTCTTTAATGGGAATCGTGCCGATGTTTCATGCAATGGGGTGGGGACTTCCCTTCTGTGCTTCGATGTTAGGGTGCAAGCAAGTGATGCCCCACCGCTTTATGGTCCCCGA
>CAWKZI010000147.1:0-6115 GCA_963854365.1 Gammaproteobacteria bacterium | reverse complement strand
TTTCATGCGAAGGCTTTTTACTTCCCAGCCTAGTAGGGCGACGCCTGCTTCGAAAGTTTGTTCGAGAAAATAATCATGACGCGCCTTCTTGTTCACCGCGATAGTGGTATTGGGCGCCTTCGATTTTGATCTGCTGAGTTTTGATTTAGCCATAGGGGGCGATTATAGCGCTTTCGCTTCTCTTAAACCCATGAATTCCTTAAAAATAGTTACTCATAGACCCGCTGAAAGCTGCTTGGAGTTGGCCGTTGTGATGTGCCAGATGCGCTGATAGAATCGGTTGATGCTTATGCATAATAATAAGCTAATACACTGAGTTAAAAGAGGTTTTTGGATGGCACAGGATCGAGGGCAGTTCAGTTCGAGGTTAGGGTTTATACTGGCGGCTGCCGGTTCTGCGGTAGGTTTGGGCAATATGGTGGCGTTTCCGGTTATGGCATCCAAAAACGGTGGTGCCGCCTTTCTCTTTTTGTACTTATTTTTTATTGCCTTTATTTGCTACCCGGTAATGATGGCTGAAATTTCTATGGGTCGGCGCACTAAGCGAAACCCAGTGGGTGCTTTCTCTGCTTTGTCGGATGGTAATAAGGGGTGGCGAATCGCCGGCATGCTCGGGATTCTTACTCCTTTTATGATCGCGGTTTTTTATACGGTGATTACGGTTTGGTTGGTGGTTTACTTAAAAGAGATTGCCCTAGGCGGATTGAGTGTGCTTTCTACTGAGGCAGCTTTTGGTGAAGTGGTTGCTCGACCTTCTTTGTTTGGATACTTGGTGTTTCTGTTGGCTTTAGTTTTTTTAATTTTGCTCGGTGGAGTAAAAGGCGGAATCGAGAGACTGGCTAGAGTACTAATGCCAACCCTGGCAGTAATGTTGGTGCTACTGACAATTTTTGTACTAACTTTGGATAACGCCAGCGCCGGTCTACGCTACTATCTGGTGCCAGATTTCAGTAAGGTGAATTTATCGGTGGTTAACGGTGCGTTGAGTCAGGCGTTTTTCTCTTTGTCTTTGGGTATGGGCATTTTGATTACCTACGGTTCTTACTTTAGTCGCGAAGACAGTATTCCAAAGTCCACCCGTATGGTAGCGATCGCTGATACTAGCATCGCATTCTTCGCTGGCTTATTAATACTGCCGGCAATTTTTGCCTTTGACCCAAATACCAATACCGATGATCTATCTACTAGTAGTGTTGGATTGATTTTTAGTTTTGTGCCGCAAATATTTTTATCGATGCAGGCTGCAGTGGGTTACACCGGAGCAAGTGTTGTAGCGTTTGTGTTTTTTACTTTGGTATTTTTTGCTGCGCTGACTTCGCTAGTTTCAATTGTTGAGATCCCGATTTCTTGTTGGATAGATGAGCTAAAAATGTCACGCAAGAAGGCAGTTGTATTACAAGCCGGATTGCTTACATTATTTGCTGTGCCAGCTACCATGTCGCTGGGCCTTTCAGACTTCTTTACTAATTTCACTAGCTATGGCGGGCTGACTAAATCATTCTTTGACCTAGTATCGGATGTTTTTTACGAAACTATTTTACCGTTTGTCGGGTTTACGGTTTGCATCTTTACTGCATACCGCTGGAAAGTGAGTGGTCTTAGCGATGAGTTGACGATTGGTGACGATGACTATGAAGGATCGCGGCTCCAGAAATATATAAATTTTTCGATAGGGACTATTATTCCGGTAGTCTTGTTAGCGGTTTTTATAAGTACCGTCTCACAGATATATTTCGCTTAGTAAACTATGCCATCTATTAATCGTACTGCGCTGGTTAATTATTCTGCAGAACAGATGTTCGCTCTGGTGAATGACATTGAAAGATATCCTGAGTTTATGCTGGGCTGTTCGGCAGCTAAAGTTATTAGCAGTAATGAGCTTGAATTAGTCGGACAATTAACGCTTTCCAAGGCAGGTCTTTCTCAAACATTTACTACTCGTAATCAATTAAAGTTTCCGTCTCGTATTGAAATGGGGTTAGAGGAAGGTAATTTCTCTCGATTCTCATCGGCATGGAATTTTGAATCACTTTCGGATTCAGCGTGCAAAATATCTTTATCGATGGATTTTGAATTTGGCTTAGGATTGATGAATTTTGCAATGGATAGTCTGTTTAGCAGTTCGGCAAGCAACCTAGTTGATGCAGTAGTGAAGAGAGCCGAGCTTTTGTATGGATGACACTAATTCACAAACAGATTCTCAAAAAAATTCCCAAGCTGACAGTGATGAAGAATTTATCTCAGTTGAGGTGGCTTATGCGACTCCAGAGAAACAGTTAATACTGCAGGTCGATGTGATTGTTGGCACTACCGCTTTTGAGGCAGTTGAGTTATCGGGGATAATGAATGACTTTGACGCCATCAATCTAAAAAAAGATGCCATAGGTATTTTTTCCAAGGTATTGGATGGTAAAAATATGCCACTACCTAAGGAATATATTCTAAGTGCGCGAGATAGAGTTGAGATATACCGACCTCTAATCATAGACCCAAAGCAAGCTAGGTTGGTTCGCGCGGAAAAAACTAAAGCTGCGAAGAATCTCTCCAAAAAGAGAAAGGTAGAAAAAGTAAAAATAGAGTAAAGTCACTGAACTGTTTTATTAAACTAACTTATGAGCTCATTGAGAGACGGCAGACATGTTTGACTCTGATAAAAAAACCGAAAAGAAAAATCGAGGTAATAAAAAAGAGCCCAGCTTCTTGAAAAAACTAGAAAATGGTCTCCATGAATATTATGTTGCTCCGTATAGACGTTCCTTCATGCGAGCCCAGCGTGATGAAGAGGATCTTTTTATGTTGCTAGTATTTGCGGAGAACTTAGGAATTCCAAACCCTGCTGCTTTTTATACAATGGAACTGTTGCCTGTTGTCTACGATCGTTTTCATGAGTGGCATAAACGCATGGGTATGGAGCGCTCGCCGCTGGATCATATAAGTTGCTGTTAGATATCGCTCGCTCACATAGAATTCTTTTCTTTGGTGGGAAAGGAGGAGTTGGCAAGACTACGGTCTCTGCTGCTACCGCAGTCGCTTGTGCTAATGCCGGTGCAAAAGTGTTATTGGTTTCGACTGATCCAGCTCACAACCTTGGTCATCTGTTCGATAAAAAAATCGGTTCCCGTCCCCTACGCTTGATGGCCGGGCTTGATGGCCTCGAGTTAGATCCTGAAGAGACGGTAAAACTGCACTTGGCAGAGGTTAGTAATTCATTGCATAAACTTATGCCAATTGGGCTGCGGGGCGAAGTGGACAAACACATGGAGTTATCGAAAGACGCACCAGGTATGCAAGAAGCGGCAATACTGGAGCGTATCGCCGAAGTGGTAGAAATTGGTTTGAAAGAATATGACTTGATCGTATTCGATACGGCGCCTTCTGGTCATACTACTCGATTGATGGCCTTGCCCGAGATGATGTCAGCCTGGACCGAGGGCCTAATTAAGCGACAAGAGAAAGCGGATCGTTTTGCCGATATCGTAAAAGGCATGGGCAGTGATTCGAGCATGGAAGACAAAGTGTTCAATGACGATACCAAAGATGCTGAAAGAATGCGTGAGTCGGGTATTCGAAAAATATTGAACCGACGGCGAAAACGCTTCACAAATTTACGTGATAGTTTATCAGATAGCGATCAAACAACATTTATTATTGTTTTGGCAGCAGAACGAATGCCTGTATTGGAGTCTATTGAGCTACATAGTCAGTTGCAAAAGACAAATGTAGATATCGGTGGACTGGTAGTGAACAAGCGTGCACCGATAGGTATGGGTGAATTTCTTGATGAGCGGCACGCTCAGGAAGAAATTCATCTTGCTGTTCTTAATAAGGCACTGCCGAAATTGCAGAGACAGGATTTGTTTCTTTCTGCGCAAGACATAATTGGATTTGAAGCGTTGGAAGAGTTAGCTAAAAAACTCTAGGCAGGCTTAGTTACTGCAGCGATTTTTCGAATACTAATCGCTAGTTATTGGGGCTGGTAGTTTCAGGATTGTCAGCAGTCTCAGTAGTCGCTGAACTATCATCCGGCGTGGGTGTGAAATCACCAGTAAAACTAACTAGCGCATCTTCCACAAAATTCACCGACACTCTTTCTTGGCCTCGCTCACCGCCACCAGGTTGAAAACTATAAATGTAATCCCATCGATCCTGGTTGAATGGATCTCTAACTAGAGGCGTGCCCATGACGAAGACTACTTGCCGTTTGGTCATGCCGGGGCGCAATTGATCAATCATCTCTTGGGTGATGATATTGCCCTGAGGAAGACCGATCTTATAAACACCCGGAAAATCCATGGAGCCAATATTGGCACATGCACTGAGCAGAAGGCTGCACAGGCTAAGACCAGTTAATTTAGAGTATTTCTTCATATTGCTTTTTTATAGTTCCTTATACGGTTCAGGCAATCAGCTCTAAATAGTGTTAGGTCGCTTACTGATGAACTTTCATCAACGGCTGAGAGCAGGCATAATACATTACTAAATGCAGTAGTAAAACCGCCGACTCAGGCAGTTCTCTCTGTTTGAGCCCTGAATAACTTGAGAAACAACTATGGCTACCGAAAATCAGGAATTGCGTAAAGCAGGTCTAAAAGTTACTTTACCTAGGGTAAAAATTCTTCAAATCTTAGAAAATTCCGTTAATAAACATCAGAGTGCTGAAGATGTGTATAAGGCGCTAATTGAAGCCGACGAAGATGTGGGCCTTGCTACAGTGTATCGCGTACTAACGCAATTCGAAGCCGCAGGCTTGGTTATGCGTCATCACTTTGAAGGCGGTCATTCGGTTTTTGAGCTGACCTCTGTAGATCATCACGATCATATCGTTTGCAATAGCTGTGGACGGGTTGAAGAGTTTTTTGATGCAGTGATCGAAGAGCAACAAGAAAAAATTGCGGAAAAGTATGGCTTTAAAATCACTGATCACAGCATGTATCTTTACGGTATATGCAAACAGTGCCAAAGTGAAGCTGCTTCGAACTAACTAGTCGCTATCATCTGCTCAGCATGGGCTAGTGACTCATCACTCAAATCTTCCCCACCTAACATTCTCGCAACTTCTTTTACTTTCTCATCGCCGGTTAATTCCCTGATTTGCGAAAGTGTGCTGCCGCCGTCGCTGAGCTTGCTGACGAAAAAATGATTATGGCCCTGGCCGGCAACTTGCGCTTGGTGGGTTACGCAAAGTATTTGCGTGGTTTTCCCCAGATTGCGCATTAGCTCGCCAACTGTTTTAGCAACACCACCGCCGATACCAACATCAACCTCATCGAATACAAGGCTAGGTATTTGAGATGTCTGAGCAGTAATAACCTGAATTGCTAAACTGATGCGAGACAGTTCGCCGCCGGAAGCTACCTTGATCATTGGTTTGGCATCTTGACCGGGGTTGGTGCTCACTAGAAACTCCACTGACTCCATACCCATAAGTGATGGTGACTCGGAATCGAGCGACTGCAGGCTTACTTCTAGCTCGGCATTAGGCATGCCTAGGTTTTGCAGTTGGGCATTAACTTGTTTCGCTAATCTTTTGGAGGCGCTCTTGCGTTGCTTGCTGACATCGTTAGCCAACTGCTGATACTGGCTCCGCAGCAGTAAATCGTTAGCGGTGAGTATTTCTAATTCCTCGTCACTATTTTGAAACCGGCCTAACTGTTTGCGAATTGATGCAATTAGTGCGCTCAGCTCGACAGGGTTTATTTTATGTTTACGTGCGACATTGTGCAGGATGCTCAATCGCGAATTTACTTCATCAAGTCGCTGAGGATTAACATTAAAGTCATCTGTGTAGCTTCGCAGATCAGACACAGCTTCATCTAATTGGATATTAGCTGTTTCTAATAATTTAATGATGTTATCTATGCGGTTTGTTTTTTCGGGAAGCTCCTGCAAAGTTGCTAGGGCTTGCTGCAACATAGCGTTAATATTTTTCTCTTCATCATCACCGCAAATCGCCAAGGCGGATTGTACTGAGACTATGGTTTCATCGGCGTTGTTAAGCTGTTTGTGTTCTTTTTCTAATTCACTGAATTCATTCTCGGAAATTGAGAGCTCATCGAGTTCAGATAATTGGTAAGACAATAGCTGCGACTGAGCCGAGTACTCTTCAGATTGATTG
>CAWKZI010000146.1:0-6132 GCA_963854365.1 Gammaproteobacteria bacterium | reverse complement strand
TCGGAATGGGGTTAGAGGTTTCGTTATGAATCAAATGAATCTTATTCTTACCGTCGGCGCCAAGGGTTGCAGTGATGCCATCGTAAGCTGCATAGAAAGTATAAATAGGAATATCCAAACCGCTATCGATGATTGACTTAGCTAGAGAAACCATATCCGCGCCAAAATTCCCTGTAATCACCGCATCGGCACCAGAAGAAACGATTTTGGTGACGTAAGGTGTAAAATCTTTAACTTGGCCGATGGGATGGAATTCATTACCAACGATTTCAATATCTGGTCGCTTTTCTGCAAGGAGAGAGATGGAAATATCAGATACTGCCTGACCAAAAGAATAATCTTGACCGATGATATACATACTCTTAATACTCTCTTCCATTGCTATATAGTCGGTGAGTACATTTAGCTTCATCTCTGCATGGGCATCGAATCGAAAGTGCCAGAAACTACAATTCTCTTCTGTAAGAATTGGGTCTACAGCTGAGTAGTTAATTTGTAATACTTCCTGGCCTGGATTTCGACGATTGTGTCGATTAATAGTTTGGTTGAGGGTGTTGGCAACAGCTGAGCTATTTCCTTGAAAAATTATTCGTAGTTTTTCACTCACTGCTCTTCTGAATTGAATCTGAGTTTCAGTGGGACTTTGTTTGTTGTCTAAGGGGACAATTTCTATCATGCGACCATTAAGAATGCCGCCTTTTGAATTATAAAAATAATCAGCAGCAAATTGCAGTTGTTTTAGGCCGCTGGTTCCTATAGCAGCGAAAGCACCAGACAAGGGATCCATGAAGGCAATTCTTACCGGCTCCTGTGCCGTGCTGCTAAGGCTGTAGGAGGCGAATAGAATTAGTAGCAAACTATTGAAAAATAAGGGAAGTTTTGTTTTCTTCATTGACTGAATCTATCCTTATCTAATTATTTTAAGCCAGCAAATCTCGCGGCTAGAGAAGCTTCGACAGTAACCTAGACTGATCCCTGAAGCAAGAATCTAGGGGTTCTGGACGGTAATCTAGGCTGATCTGACTAATGATGATTATTATTAAATTTGCTTGATTAAAAGTAAGATAGACGAAGAGCCGCGGATCTGGAAAGTAATTATCAAGTAAAAACGAGCTATAAAGATCGTTCATAGAAAAGAGAATCTTTAAAATACTATGTCTCAAATACATATACCGGATGGGGAGATTGAATTTAGCGCGATTCGCGCGAGTGGCCCGGGCGGGCAGAATGTGAATAAGGTCTCCACGGCTATCCAATTAAGGTTTGATGTTGGGCAATCTAGTTTAGCCACTGAAATCAAGAAAAAGATTTTATTGCAGTCTGATAGCCGTATCACTAGCGAAGGAGTCGTTGTAATAAAAGCTCAGCGATTTAGAAGCCAAGAAAAGAACAAACAAGATGCTATTGATCGGCTCCTTGGTATTGTAGAAAAGGCATTAGTATTCAAACGCAAACGAATTGCTACCAAACCTGGAAGATCGGCTAAAGAGCGACGTCTTAGGAATAAGAAGCGACTGGGTGACCGTAAATCTACCAGAGCAACTGTAAAGTCATTGGATTAAATGTTTTGTTTGCCAATTTGGGCAATATAAGTTTTGTATAAGAGGCATATCTAAATGACTATTATTAAGGTGTCCCATATTACGATTTATGTTGATGATCAAGATGAAGCGCTCACTTGGTATCAAGAAAAATTGGGCTTTGAGACGGTGATGGACAACCGCGAAGTTGTTCAGAATCTGCGTTGGTTAACCGTATCACCTAAAGGAAACTCGGCGACTCAGTTTGTGCTGATGCCGGCGAGAAGCGATGATGATAAAACTCGCGTCGGCAATAATCTAATGACGGTGCTGAGCAGTGATGACTGCACTACAGAAATGCGGATGATGGCCTATAAAGGTGTGGAAATTGTTGACCCTGCCACAGAAGTACCTTGGGGTGTGTCGGGGATCATAAAAGACTTATATGGAAATTATTACAATATTGTTGGGCCAAAGTAATTTCTAAAACGATTCTTCGCGAACAATATATGCTATGCATCTGTCGAGCGGTGCCAAAATATTTATAGGAGTGATGTGGTGAACAGAGAGCGGCAATTCTTAATGAGGAACTTACCAATAGTTATCGCTTTACTGACTCTGCCGTTCTCCATAATCTCGGCTCAATCTACAAATTCTCAACTTCGAGGATCAAGCAGCGAACCTATTATCGCTGGTGATGATCTAGCAAGTGCAGAAGCAAGTTTCAGGTATATAAACAGTACGCTGCAGACTTTTAGTACCACCGGAAGATTAGTAAAAAACCCAGGAGTTGACGGAGCAGATTTAGAAGCCTACTTAGAATATCTGCAGTTTTTTTACAGCGAGTTTAGTGATGGGTTTAACCGAAACAGTGCTATGTGTCAGTTTTACATGGATCCAGAAAATGGCCGAATGACGCTAGAAGAAAAGGCTGAGCTTAGCTTCAGTTTTCTGAGAAGTCTGGAAGATAGAGTGGCGCGCTATTTAGCAATTGACCGAGAGTTTCAAACCACTATTGAAGACCAATTCGGTAGTATTTTATTGAGGAATATTAATGAAGCTAAGGGCGACGCGTTGAGTAATCAGCGGCTGCCATCAACGAGTTTTGATGAGGCAGCCGTAATTAACTTTATAGACTCTGTTTGTGCTTAAAAAGGAAAACTTTCTAAAGACAAGCTTTTTGAATTAAGGAGTGAAATTAGAAAACCTCAAATAGTCCTGCCGCTCCCATGCCGCCGCCAACACACATTGTGCAAACGACATATTTGGCGCCGCGGCGTTTACCTTCGATGAGTGCATGGCCGACCATGCGCGCACCACTCATGCCATAAGGATGTCCGATAGAGATTGCCCCGCCGTTTACATTCAGAAGTTCATTGGGAATTCCCAACTTATCTCGACTGTAGATAACCTGAACTGCGAAAGCTTCGTTCAGTTCCCAAAGCCCAATATCATCTATCTTAAGATTAAATCGCTCTAGTAACTTAGGCACGGCATAGATCGGCCCAATACCCATTTCGTCAGGTTCTAGTCCGGCAGCAGCCATACCACGATAGGCACCTAAAGGCTCTAGGCCTTTTTGCTCAGCTAATTTGCTGTCCATGATTACGGAAGCAGAAGCTCCATCAGAAAGTTGACTTGCATTACCTGCCGTAATTACGCCACCTTCGAAGACAGGTTTTAATCCCTGGAGCCCTTCTAAGGTAGTAGTGGGACGATTACCCTCATCTTTCCCCAATGCAACATCGTGAACACTTTGTTGCTTGGTTTCTTTATCCATGAACAACATCTTGGAAGGGAGCGGTACGATTTCGTCGTCAAATTTTCCAGCTTGTTGAGCGGCAGCAGTTCGTTGTTGGCTTTGGAATGCATATTCGTCCTGAGCATCACGAGAAACGTTGTAACGCTTGGCGACTACTTCTGCTGTATCTAACATTGACATATAAGCATGCTCAGACTTTGAGATTACAGCAGGGCTCGTAGCGCGGTAGGCATTGCGATGTTCATTCTGGACAAGACTAATGGATTCAAGTCCACCACCAACTACGATGGACATATTGTCTACAATTACTTGTTTTGCAGCCGTGGCAATAGCCATCATGCCAGACGCACATTGGCGATCCATGCTCATACCAGAGACAGAGCTAGGTAAACCAGCAGCTACTCCCGCAGTCCGGCCAATATTGGCACCGGAAGAACCCTGTTGCATGGCACACCCCATCACTACATCCTGGATCTCACCCGGCTCGATGCCAGCTCTTGCTACAGCGGAGGCTATAGCATGCCCGCCAAGAACAGGGACGTCAGTGTCATTAAATGCGCCACGATAAGCTTTGCCTATTGGTGTGCGGGCTGTCGATACGATTACTGCTTCTCTAGTCATTTTAAGCTCCATCAAATCTAATAAATATTTCTTAATCCACGATTTAAACTACTTTAACCATAATCATAGCGGTTATTGAGTCAATAGCGTTCTTGGCCAAAGTTGCCATTTCATCATCCGTTCGGTCTTGAATTGGATGTGCGACAAAGACACTTGCGGGTTTTATACCCAAGGATTTCCCTTGTGCGGCCGCAGCTTCTACAAATTCAGCAGAAGCGACAAATCCAGACGGTAATCCACGGCTTTCAAGATCCAAGATGTCATGCAAACTGCACGAGGTACAGGATCCTCAATCGGCGAGTCCTTCGATTACGGCATCGCATTCTACACTTATTTTTTGAGTAAGTTCAGTGGGAGCGACTCTGGTGAAAGTGGGTTTGGAGTAACGCTTTACTTGGGCACCCATTTCTAAAAGTTGTTTCTCAATTTCATCGAGAAACTCCTTGCCCCGGGGCTTTGATATATCCAAAAGTCCAATAGTTGCGCCATCTAAACTGACCAGCCTTGGAAGAAGCTGACGCTCCACCGGCTTTAATTCTGCCGTAGGATCGAGCAGAGTTGTTTGAGTATTCATTATTTCCTCTCTCTATGATTAGCGAATTTTTTGTGAAACTAACTGGCTGCCTCGTTCACCTGATGCTACCCAGCCGCCAATAACGGCGGAAAACATTCCTGCTTTCCCCCCAGTTGTAACGATGTGCAATCCACCGTCCCGAAATTTGTCTAAAATCTTTCCTTCAAGTTTAACCGGCATGCCCTCAGCATTTCCATTTGCCCCTCTGATAATTTCAACGCCAGGTGTCTTTAATTCTTTATAAAGAGCAGTTTTTAAATCAGCTTTACTCCAGCCACTACTCATGAGCACTCTTCTGTGCTCGGGACAGACCACTAAAATAGCATCTGCTATTCCAAATAATTTAGTGTTAGCGACACTACGCAGACTTTTAGCCATGCTCTTCGAGAGGGAAGTAGCATCTCTAGATTGCTGATCAAATATGGGCTGCAATCCCTCTCCAGCAAAAAGGCTAACTACGGAATCTTTGCGATCATAACCGCTATCCATGGCAAGTGAGCTCCAAGAATCATCAGATTCATCTTCAGCGAAGCAATAAGTGTATTTTCCGGGGTTTCCCATTGTGGCGCGATCGATCCCTCCCGGTACGCCACCTCCTATATTACGAATAATCAGCTGCAAGGCACGCCCGATGGTGGCATTCGCTCTGTTACCTTGGCCTAGCGCATTGACGCCAGCATTCATTCCAATATGTTGGACGATTGGGCCGTTAACGATCAAAACAGGAGATGAGAAATAAGTAGTGCAGAGTAAGCCATGCATGCAGAACTTATCTTGCAAAGCAGCTTCTACCGAGGCAATAACTGTAGGGAAGTATTCTGGTTTGCAGCCGGCCATTACAGCATTGATGGCAAGCTTCTCTATTGTGCAAGGAGCATAATCGGGTGGGATTTTGCCAATAAGTTCATCAGCCTCGCGATTAGTCCCATTAAGCATACGCATAACTCGCAATGCAGTCGGAGGTATCACTGGTAAACCATCACTCCAGCCACGCTCGAAACAAGCTTCCATTTCATCTTCAGCTTCAGCAAGTTCTATCTTGCGAGCTTTCAAAAGCTTGTCACCGAAACGTAATGCGAGGATCTCATCCATTCCAGGATCTTGAGTTTTAGAGCCACAGCCAGGTTTGAATTCGATTAGTTCACTGCCAAGGTCTTCAATTCCAGTAAACTCTTGCCACTGCTTTTTGTCCCAACCATAAATTCTGGATTCTGAATTCGCTTCATCGCCAAGTCTTATAAGTGTGGGTACTACTTCAATTTGGTTTCGATAGGAAAATTCTAATGAAGTGTCGTCGATTGGAGTATCAACTATCTGAGGAAAAGTTGGATCGTCTTGAACATAAACTACTAAATTTTTGGTAAAACGTTCCGCTAGCCTTCCAATAACAGGTTCGATTAACGCACACGTTGGGCAATCTTTTTTTACGATGAGAGCATAATTAATATTTGGCGATTGATCCAAGGTGGCACTCCGAAATTAAGACAACCATTTAATAGTAAGAAATCTAGTAGGTTGAGAATGACGTAGACTTATCCGAACGAGGTTCACTAGTATATGAACCCAAGTGTTAAAATGCCCACTAAAATATTAATAATCATGAATACTGACGATGTTCGAGACATTACTTTCCACAGTTGTGGCCCTTTATAGGC
>CAWKZI010000145.1:0-6155 GCA_963854365.1 Gammaproteobacteria bacterium | reverse complement strand
AATCGATATCTGCACCATTGGTGGAAGAGCGGCTACTTTCTTTAATAACTACGGCGGTAATGTTGTAGCTTCGGTTAGAGATATCGGTGACAGTGCTCAAATCGCAGACGTGATCGGTGCCGTCAAGGTCATGCTGGAGAAATTCGACAAAAATACAATTGACCAGCTAATGATTGTTAGTAATGACTTTGTTAACACCATGACTCACAAACCAGAAGTTGTTCAATTACTACCGCTCTTAGCTTCCGAAGAAGAGGGCTTGCAACACCATTGGGACTATCTCTACGAACCTGATGCGCAGGAATTATTGGACGGTTTGTTACTTCGATTTATAGAGTCACAGGTTTATCAAGCGGTGGTTGAGAATAATGCTTGTGAACAAGCAGCCAGAATGATTGCTATGAAGAGCGCATCTGACAATGCGGGTGATATTATCGATGAATTGGAATTGGTTTATAACAAAGCGCGACAAGCAGCAATTACTCAGGAGCTATCTGAGATAGCCGGCGGTGCTGCGGCGGTATAACGCCACATTAGAAAAATTGCAATACTAGCGAACGTTTTAAAATAACGTTTAGAAAAAGTTAACGTACTACAAACTTACTATAGCAGTAGTACAAGAGTTGATAGGAAGAGGAACCGGACATGAGTAGCGGTCGAATCGTACAAATAATTGGAGCGGTTATTGATGTGGAATTTTCGCGAGAAAGCGTTCCACAAGTATATGACGCACTGACTGTTGATGGCACTGAAGTTACATTAGAAGTGCAACAACAGCTGGGCGATGGCGTTGTAAGGACCATCGCCCTAGGCAGCACCGAGGGGTTGAGTCGAGGTCTGAATGTTGCAGACACAGGAGCCCCTGTGTCTGTGCCGGTTGGTACTGAAACTTTAGGCAGAATTATGGATGTGTTGGGTCGCCCCATCGATGAGCGTGGTCCAATCGGCGAGAAAGAGCGTATGCCGATTCACCGCAAAGCTCCTACCTACGAAGAGCTCTCGTCAACAAATGAATTGTTAGAGACCGGGATTAAAGTTATTGACTTGGTTTGTCCTTTTGCTAAAGGTTCAAAAGTTGGGCTTTTCGGTGGAGCAGGCGTTGGCAAGACGGTAAATATGCTGGAACTAATTAATAATATTGCTACTGAACACAGTGGTTTATCAGTGTTTGCAGGTGTTGGTGAAAGAACTCGTGAAGGCAACGATTTCTATCACGAAATGCAAGAATCTAAAGTTATTGATCTGGAAGGAGAGTCAAAAGTATCCATGGTCTATGGCCAGATGAATGAGCCTCCAGGAAACAGATTACGAGTTGCGTTGAGCGGTTTAACGATGGCAGAAAAATTCCGCGATGAAGGGCGAGATGTTTTGTTTTTCGTTGATAATATTTATCGTTATACATTAGCAGGAACGGAAGTATCAGCACTTCTTGGTCGTATGCCATCAGCGGTAGGCTACCAGCCAACACTTGCAGAAGAAATGGGTGCACTACAAGAACGTATTACCTCTACTAAAGACGGATCAATCACATCGATTCAAGCAGTGTACGTACCGGCAGATGACTTAACTGATCCTTCACCGGCAACAACCTTTGCACACTTGGATGCAAAAGTTGTACTTTCTCGCGATATTGCTTCGCTGGGTATTTATCCTGCGGTGGATCCATTGGATTCGTCTTCACGCCAACTTGATCCTTTAGTGATTGGTCAAGAGCATTACGATACTGCCAACGGTGTACAAACTGTTCTGCAACGTTACAAAGAATTGAAAGACATCATTGCAATTCTTGGCATGGATGAATTGTCAGATGAAGACAAGCAAACTGTTCAGCGCGCACGTCGTGTTGCACAGTTCTTGTCACAACCATTCACTGTTGCTGAAGTATTTACTAATGCACCAGGCAAATACGTTTCACTGAAAGATACGATTGCTGGATTTAAAGGTATTCTTGATGGTGAATACGATCACTTGCCCGAACAAGCGTTTAGCATGGTAGGCACGATTGAAGAAGCTGTTGAAAAAGCGAAAACTCTGTAATTTGATGTCTGAAAATCTAGAAATAAACGAATAGGCATAACCACTATGGCAATGACAATGCACTGCGACATCGTGAGCGCGGAGAAGAGTATCTTCTCTGGCCTGGTCGAGATGGTTGTAGCCGCTGGCTCACTAGGTGACCTGGGTATAGCTCCAGGGCATGCGCCTCTTTTAACGGCCTTGATACCCGGCCCGGTTAAATTAACTTTATCTGGTGGCGAAGAAGAAGTGTTCTATGTCTCTGGAGGCTTTCTTGAGGTTCAGCGTAATACGGTAACTTTGTTAACTGACACCGCGACTCGTGCTGGCGATGTTGATGAAGCTGCAGCAATCAAAGCCATGGAAGATGCTGAGAAGGCAATGGCAAACCAAGGAGCAGAGTTTGATTATTCGACTGCTGCCGTCCAGCTTGCCGAAGCAGCTGCGCAGTTGCGAGCATTGCGACAAATTAAGAAATAGAGCAATTTCAAGCGATGGAAGTCCTCGTCAATCACTAGTGACAAAAGAAATCATCTAAAAGGTAGCACTAGCTATCTTTTTTTTTGATATTCTCGAATTTAAGACCATAGTAAAAATAAACGCGAAATAATATGACTCTAGAAGCAATTATTCTGGCTGCAGGCAAAGGCACCAGAATGAATTCGAACAAGCCCAAGGTCTTGCACTCGATTGGTGGTATACCCATGCTCGAGCATGTGGTTGATGCTGCAATGCTATTACATGCTACTAAAGTCCACGTTGTTGTGGGATATGGCGCCGGCCAGATAAAAGAAGCGTTTTCAGCCGAAAAATATAAAGACGAGGTTCTTTGGGTAACCCAGGAAGAGCAATTAGGCACAGGGCATGCGGTGCGACAGGCATTACCGAACCTTGAGTACAATGGAGCTGATGATCTGATTATCGTGCTCTATGGAGACGTACCTCTCACAAAATTAACCACATTAAGAGAATTAGTAAGGCTTGCCGGCAACAACAAACTGTCCGTGCTTAGCTTGGTTGCAGAAAATCCAACTGGTCTAGGCAGAATTCTGCGTAACAAAGCAGGCAATATTGAGGCAATAGTTGAGGAGAAAGATGCCACGGCAGCACAAAGGCAGATAAAAGAAATTAACAGTGGCATTATGGTGGCTCCTAAGTCGAAGCTGATAAATTGGCTAGGGAAAATTGGCAACAGCAACCAACAAGGCGAGTACTATTTAACGGATATCGTTGCGCTGGCTGCAATAGATGGGGCCGAGATCACTGGACTTGCTATCAACGATGGTATGGAAGTGCTCGGGGTAAATGACAAAGAACAATTGGCGGCACTAGAGCGACACTATCAAATGACCAAAACCACAGAACTTCTACAATCCGGGGTCACTTTAAGAGACCCAAACAGGGTAGACGTCAGAGGCTCATTAAGTTGCGGGAAGGATGTTGAAATTGATGTTAATACAATCTTTGAAGGAAACGTAGTTCTTGGCGACAAAGTAGTCATTGGCGCAAACAGCACAATTAAAGATTCATCAATTGGCGCAGGCACAAAAATTTTAACAGGAACGAGTATTGACGGTGCAACCATCGGCAGTAATGTTAGCGTTGGACCTATGGCAAGAATTAGACCTGGCACGATACTTAAGGACGAAACGAAAATAGGCAACTTCGTTGAAACGAAAAACGCCATTATTGGTGCTGGCTCTAAAGCAAGCCATCTTGCCTACATAGGTGATGCTGAGCTAGGCGAAAGCGTTAATATTGGTGCTGGAGTTATAGTTTGCAACTATGATGGAGTGAATAAACACAGAACGATAATAGGTAACAATGTATTCGTTGGTTCTAATAGCGTGTTGGTGGCACCATTAACTTTGTCTGACAATGCTTTTGTTGCAGCAGGGTCTTCTATAAATAGTAATGTACCGGCAGACACATTAGCAATTGGTCGTGGCAAGCAAAGAAATATTCCGGGATGGAAAAGGCCTACTAAGAAATAAATTACTAGAATAGCAAGGCTTCACAACGAGTAATAAGTCGTTGTTTAAAAGTGCTAAAGAATCAAATCAAATGTCTGTTTAAAATACCAAAGCGAGAGAGATCAGTTACACATGTGCGGGATAGTAGGGGCAATTGCAGAAAGAAACGTGTCAGGGATCTTATTGGAAGGCCTGAAGCGCCTTGAATACCGCGGATATGATTCGGCTGGAATCGCGCTGTTGCAGCAGAACACCAATCGAATCGATAATGTTCGGGCCGTAGGTAAAGTTCAAAAACTAATCGATGCGGCAGGTAAGAATAAGACTAAAGGAAATATTGGCATTGCCCATACGCGCTGGGCTACTCATGGCAAACCGACAGTTGCAAATGCGCACCCTCACACCTCCCATGATCAAATCGCAATCGTGCACAATGGCATTATCGAAAATTTCGAATCGCTTCGAAATAAGTTAATTGACACTGGCTATCAATTTAGAACAGATACAGATACTGAGACAATAGCACACCTGATTCATCAGGCACGTAAGAACGGTAAAGTATCCCTCTTAGATGCAGTAAATAAAACTATCAAGAAACTCCACGGAGCCTATGGGCTTTGCGTTATGGACAATACTCAACCTAATGAACTAGTGGTCGCCCGAAGCGGTAGCCCATTAGTAATTGGTGTGGGTATCGATGAGAATTTCGTTGCATCTGACCCATTGGCAATCGGCCAGGTAACCGATCGCTTTGTGTATCTAGAAGAAGGGGATATCGCTAGAGTTAGCCTTGCTGGTTACGAAATTTGGCATGACGGGGAAGCGGTTAAAAGAGCAATTACGACGGTTAGGTCGAATGTTAAAGCTGCGGAAAAAGGCGACTACAAACATTTCATGCTGAAGGAAATACATGAACAACCCCAAGTTTTGCAAGATACTCTCTATGGCAGGATAAGCGAGAACAAAGTTTTAGAAGAAGCATTTGGTGTGAATGCAAATGTGATTTTTGATAAAATAGAACAGGTACAACTTGTTGCCTGTGGCACTAGTTTTCACGCCGGTCAAGTATCTAAGTATTGGCTTGAATCTGTAGCCAAAATACCCTGCCAGGTTGATATTGCTAGTGACTATCGCTATCGAGACATAATTGTTCAACCTGGCACTTTATTCATTACTATATCTCAATCTGGTGAAACTGCTGATACCCTGGCTGCTTTACGCTACGCGAAAAAGCAACCCTATGTTGCCAGTCTGGCAATTTGTAATGTTGCAACTAGTTCATTAGTTCGCGAATCTGACCTTTGCATTCTTACCATGGCTGGACAAGAAATTGGTGTAGCTTCTACTAAAGCATTCACTACACAGCTGAGCTTGCTTTTGATTCTCTCAATTGTGCTAGCGCGCAGAACGGGTTTAAAGCCGAAACAAGAATCTAAGTTAGTTAAAGAACTAGCAATGCTGCCAGGCCTCGTTGAACAGACATTGTCACTTAGTAAAGAAATCAAGAAAATTTCAAAACAGTTCTCCAATAAATATCATAGTCTTTTTCTTGGGAGGGGCATTCAATACCCCATTGCTAAAGAGGGCGCGCTTAAGTTGAAAGAAGTTTCATATATTCACGCAGAAGCCTACCCTGCTGGTGAATTGAAGCACGGGCCTCTCGCGCTTGTGGATAGCAAAATGCCAGTTATCGCGGTTGCTCCAAACGATGATTTGTTGGGCAAGCTTAAGGCCAATTTATCTGAAGTAAGCGCTAGAGGCGGGAAGCTTTATGTATTCGCCGACGAAAGCATTAAATATAAAAGCGACAAAAGTTGTAAAGTCATAAACGTACCAAGTTGTCCTGACATCCTCGACCCAATTGTTTTCACCATACCGTTACAGCTGCTGTCTTATCATGTGGCAATTATCAAAGGCACTGATGTGGATCATCCGAGAAATCTCGCGAAATCTGTAACTGTAGAGTAGTTTATAACCGTTACTCAGTTGGAAGTTTTTTTATGAAGATTTTTATAAAAGTTCTATTTGCATATATTTTACTGCAACCTTTTTATGCTTTTTCTGAAAGCGAAGGGTTAAAAATACTGGTTGTTGGAGCAGGAATATCAGGACTGGGCGTGGCAAGAGATTTACATGACTCAGGTTATAAAGTAACTGTTCTTGAGG
>CAWKZI010000144.1:0-6155 GCA_963854365.1 Gammaproteobacteria bacterium | reverse complement strand
ATACCCTGCATGGCTGGTGTGCCATCGATTCAACCGTCTACCACCAAGAACAAGCAGAACGAGCCTGGGGTAGGTTATTGGCGTTATTTGAAACTGCGTTGGCATAGTTATTTTATAACTGTCAGCGCAAATACAGTCGAACCTGTGATGTTAATTTAGACTGGGAAATCAAGATAAAAAAGGCAAAAGAGCTTTCTCTTTCGCCTTTTTTATTACGGCTTATTAAGCTAAAAAATTTGTTAGCATTTCTAATCTAAGTATTTTTATGAATGATTTTTAATAACTATATTATGGAATATCCACGTTGTTTTTATTGGTCCAAAAAATATCTATTCCGCCGAAACTATTATCACTGCGGCTGGAAAACCAAGAAAATGTATCAGAACCGGGTGGTAGAGCAGGGCACATATCCGCGCCTGCAGTATTTACTTGTGGCCCTAAATTGGTCGCAGGTCCCCAGTTATTTTCTCCCAGTTGCTGCGAGCCCCATAAATCCATGCCACCAAACCCTCCGGGCCTGTCTGAAGTAAAATACACCATACCGTTCTCGTCTTGAGTGAAATGGAATTCCTCTGCAGTGGTATTGATATTAGGGCCTTGATTCACTGGATCCATCCAATTGCCATCACTGTCTTGCTGCGAACAGTAGATGTCAGACCCGCCGAAACCTCCCGCTCTCCTGGAGGCAAAACAAAGCGTCTCACCATCCTGTAAAATTGCTGGACAGTGCTCGTTGCCTTCATCTGTGCTAATAGGGAATCCAATAAGTTCTGGCTCTGTCCAATTTCCGTTAACTTTTCGCGTGATAAACAAGTCAGTAGCATTGTTCGGTGAAGTAGTCGCCGAACGATCCGACTTGAAATAAATCGTATTGCCGTCAGCAGTTATCCAAGGCTCGCGATCATCACCGAGGCGCAGGGGGTCTACATTCGTTGCAGGTGTAGCATTTATTGGTAAACCCATATTAACCGGTGTATTCCAGCCACCCGTTTCTTCGTTGAAGGTAGCGATATATAAATCCTTGGGATCACCTGGAGCTACAGCCATGTCTTCTCGAGCGCTGCAATAAACCATGGTGCCATCGTCGGCGAAAGAAAGTTCGCCTTCTGCCCACATGGTGTTGATAGGAGCGCCAAAATTATGCACAGCCTTGTCAACCCAACTTTGTGCAGTCACAGTTGAAAAACCAAACACACAGCTTAATACTGCTAATACATAGATCTTAGAAAACCTTATTGAATATGTCTTCATTTCTCAACCCTCCCAATTAATCTTCAATCACTACTATTCTAGCTAAAAATCATAGAGAAATATTAAGAGCGAGACTCTACTCTAAATGTCCACCATCTATCTGCTCGCGGTGTCCCGGTTTCTGGAGCCGGATTGCCAGGTCCACCATGCATTTGTAATTTTGCTACGCGAGCTGCCCATGCTCGGTCCATAGTTGCAGCATCAGTAATGCGATTTAAATGTACTTTGTATACAACGCCATCAAGCCTCATAGAACCTACTTCATCTTCACCAACTTTGCTGGCCCAGTATTTTGTATCGCAAACCGAGCAACTTAAATACATTTCTCCCTCTGCAGTGGACATGCAATTTAAGTTGATAGAATGAGGGCGAATACCTGCATAGATTTGTAATTGACAAAGCGGAACCTGATTAGCGAACGACCAATCATCTACCTGGGCTTCACCATTGTCTCCAAATAAAAAACCGCCAGGAGTTCGTTCACATGGGCACAGAGAAGAGTATATTAGAAATCCAATAATGCCCCCCACAATGAGCATGCCAAATGAAGCGATAATCATTAGTTTTACTTTGGAAGTTTCTGCAACCACTGCTTGTTCGTTCATGCCATAACCTCTTCTACTTTTAATTATATTTTGGATATCACTAAAATGTATTTTTATAATGTTAAACGGTGATCTAATACTATTTGTTCTGTTAATCTCGTTCCAAATTCTGATTCTTTGGAGTGCTAGCAATTAACCATTTCTCACCTTAGTTGATATTGTGTCTGAAATGCCACATTTCTCGGAAGAACTTTCTTCTATGTTACAGCTAGGGGCGGTTAATGCAATCGGAAAGCTCGAGCTATTCGTGCTTCGGTGAGAGATTCGTTCCATAACAACCGCCCCTACTAATATTAAAATATGTATATTTGCAGTAGTAACAAGAAACTCCCTCCTGCTAGCTCGTTTAGAACTCATCGCTGGCTATGTTCCCTGCTTTGACACTAAAATAAATTGAACTCATAAAATTTGCAGAATCGCTATAGAAATTCAAGTGACTAATTAGAATTAACTCCCTACCCACTTTCGAGCTCGAATAGTGCTCGTAATATTCGGCGCCACTGGATGTACTGTTCTTCCATGGTGCCACTTAATCCGTAAACATCTTTATTTAAATCCAGGATAGCAGGTGCTATTTCTCGATTAAAACCCGAGGCTAATTCTCTAAATTCTTGCTGATATATCTTGCTCCAACGATAACGATCATAGCGTTGAGTAAGAGATAGGAAACTTCTGGAGCGGCCATATTGATCGGGATTGAACGCACGCTGAGCAGTGATTTCTTCCTCATTGATCTGATCAAATGAGTAACGCCGCCAGATAATATATGCTACCTGCATTTCCTTGTGTAGAGCTTCATAATATTGATCTACGGTGTCGATAAAGAGGTGATGACGGAGTCGCATGTCCTCGACTCGCGCCAACATAGGATCATTTTCTGCGAGCAAACTGGATACCATCAGTTTACCATCGATGGTTTTGTTCAAGGTGTAGCCAAAAGTCTCGGGCGAAAGGTCATTGGCATAGACCATTTGAGAAACTCGACGCAGGTTGACAAGATTTGGAACATCGAAAGTTTCTTTAACTAGCAGTAAATCATTAGCAATTTGATCATAGATATCTTGGAAAGGATCAACAAAGCCAGTAGCATCGAATTGGTTGGCATTAGTAAAGCGGATTGATTCAGGATAGTCACTTTCATAGGCTGTGTCGGCATAGGTCTTATCTAACCATACTTTCCCAGTGCTATCTTCGGCTTGGATCTTCAAGTGTAAATCAATACCATCGGATTTTAGTACAGTGCCTTTTATCTGAAGGTCGAGAGAGGGATCAAATTCTGGCAAGACTCGCACTGCACCCCATTGATTCGAATCCAGCAGTGTATCGCGAAGTACATAAGGTAAATAGTGAGTTTCGTTATCTCGAATTTCGGCGAAAACCCAATCGCCAAATCTTTGAGCATCCTGTCCATTCGGTTGATTTTCAAAGACAAGGACTCCGATATCTAATTGCTTTCCTGATGTTGGTGTATCAATACTCCGATTAAGCGTGACGCTACCAACTGGAGGAATAAGAATCACGTCGGGCGCAATCGCAGTTTGACCACAGGCTGTCAGTAGTAAAAAGACACAAAGAGAAAAGATGTGAGACGTACGAAACTTAAAAAAGGGCTGAGTGCTAAAAGAGAAGTTTGAAGACCGACATGAAAGCATTAGATTGCCCTATTCTAATATAGTGGTCTGGCTGCAAACTTTGCCGCGAGTAATTGTCTGGGTGCAGTTGAACGGGTCTGAGGGGGCATCATAGCGGTTAAAGGCTTGAACCAAGTTAAACGGGGCTGAATCTCGACTAGAAATACTAATCACCATCCTCAATACCTTTGCATTGGAAGAGACACTAAAGCGATGCATGATATCTAAATCTCCAGGCAATGCTGCACGAAACACAAGTTGTTGTCTGTCCCAGCCGCACATCTCCGCGCCATGGTCGCTGGAAAAAGTTTCAGTTGGGCCTTCTGCTAGGGTACATACCAAATCAGCTTCGCCACGGCGCTCGATCCGGACCTCGTTTCGATCTTGATAAATGTCCATGGTGGTTTGGCGGCTTACGTATTCCGCTAGCCGCGCGAGATCAACTATACTTGAGCCGCGAACACGACTGGAATTAAGGTTGATATTACCTATGGAAACCGATGGGCCTAATACGCCGCCGCCGCCGGCAGACTGTATCGCTGAGCGTTCCTGGCGGATAGCCATCATGCGGCTCAGTTCATCCTCCCACTTGTCGCTACGTTGGAAATCCTTTTCCCATGAGCCAGAAAAGTTGAGCCGCAATGGATTATCGAGATTTAGTCTAGGCAGGTGTTCAATTTCGGCAACAGCACTGCTATCAGCAGCCGGAGTGTCTAATAATGCCTCCTGAGCGAGAATTACGCCTGTACCACTGCCCTTACTCATAGCCACAGCAAAGACTAAGGCGAGAGCCTGAGAACCGATTAAAGAGTGTTTTTTGAGCCAGCTAAGCATCATTCCTCCATAATACGTCAGTCGCCACAATTTTGTAGCCCCTCGCTGCTATACGCAGATGTTCCTCTAATCAAGGAGGTCTGCAGCATTAAGAAAATTCCCCCATTTTTTTATCATTTGTCGATTCTCTGTCACCGCCATAGTTGGTTTAGCAACAAGTTGTTACGAATAACGAGTGCCTTAGTCATTTGATCTTGGGCATGAAATACATAGTTGCAGGAAGCATGGACTTTCGAAGGTAGTGATTTTATGCTGCAATCAGTGCAATAGTTTAATTCCCGGCTGCAACTAGCAGTAGAATAATAATTCCAATATAGAGATATCTAGCATGACAAAACCAAATAAAGTCAAATCCCAGTTTATTTTGCTATTTGCAATGTTACTCATCACGCCTTTGCTTGGCGCCCAGCAAGATTTCAGTGCCGTAGAAATAGTGCCACATCATGTATCAGGCAGTTTCTATTATTTGGAAGGGGCCGGTGGCAACATTGGGTTATCTGTTGGAGAAGATGGTGTAGTAATGATAGATGATCAATTTGCGCCACTTACAGATAAGATAATTGCCGTCATATCCCAACTCAATAGCGGTAAGATCCGTTTTCTTATCAATACTCATGTCCATGGTGATCATACTGGCGGTAACGAGAATATGGGCAAGAGAGGAGTTTTGATTCTTGCACGCGATGAAGTTCGAGTTCGACTCAGCGAACAATCCCCAAAGGATGCGCTGCCAGTGCTAACTTATAATGACACGATAACAATCCATTTAAACGGCGAGGAAGTACACGCATTCGCCGTTCCTCCCGCTCATACCGATGGTGATGCTTTTATCAACTTCCGAACTTCTGATGTTATTCACACTGGCGATGTCTTTCGCACCACAGCTTTCCCAGTAATCGATACTAATAATGGTGGCACTCTGAATGGGACTTTGGCTGCTCTTGGCATATTGATAGGGACTGCAGGCCCTGAGACTAAAATTGTTCCTGGCCATGGAGTGGTTTCCAACCGTATGGACGTCATAAGATTTCGTGACATGATTTCAGATATAAAGTCTCGAGTTGAGCCCATGGTTGCAATAGGCATGAGCTATGATCAGATTGCTGCGGCGGATCCAACCAGCGCTTATAATGAAAGGTACGGTGATCCAGAAAGGTTTCTTCGAGCACTCTTTTCTGAACTAGGCGGAGAGCCTCAATAAGAAAATATTTTGATAAACTTATTATAAATTCTATTCAAGAACATGTGAGCGTAGATGAAACCTGAACCCAAATTAGTTCAATTGCTATTAGCTTGCAGTGTGCTTTTTTCCCAGCAAATTGTTTTATTAGCAGACGGTGGCGACTTATTACTAGATTTTTGGCAAGCCGAAACTACAGAACAATTACAGAATAGTCGTGAGCTGTTAATAAGCGAAGTTGGAGATGTGGATGCGCTTTATCGATGGTTGCGGGCAGGACCAAACTATTCCACCGATGTACCAAAGGGTCAACAAGAAAGCGCTCGAGTTGCTGCTGATGGGACTCGTTTTCCCTATGTTTTTCTAATTCCTGAGACTTATAACCCAGCTACTACCTATCCAGTGGAGTTCATATTACATGGTGGCGTAAGTCGTCCTGAATGGGAAGCTGGCGGTGGCTGGTGGCGTCGAGGTTACGATTCACTTAAGCAGGAAGATCGGATTATCGTCGTGCCTGCTTCATGGGTAGACGCTTTTTGGTGGCATGATAATCAAGCAGAGAACCTACCGGAAATTCTCAAAACTCTCAAACGAACTTACAATATCGATGATAATCGCGTAAGCCTGAGCGGTGTCTCAGATGGTGGCACTGGT
>CAWKZI010000143.1:0-6193 GCA_963854365.1 Gammaproteobacteria bacterium | reverse complement strand
TGGAGAGCATTTGGGCAAGACCCAGAATGGGCGCGAGTTGCTGAAGCATCCAATGCTAATGGCCAAATTCTGGCAGGAGTCGAAAGGAAGTTTATGGTCGCAACAGATTATTCTCCGATGAAGTAAAGTTTGAGTTTTGGTTTATTTTACGGGTACAAAAAGGGCAGACAATTGTCGGCCTTTTTTGTATTTCGAAAGGGTGACACTAAGAGGCAATTCAATACAATTGAAAATTATAGATATTAATTCTCATCTATTCACCATTAAATAATTTGGTGCACAAATCTGATCCTCCAGCCGCATCCTGTAATCCTACCCGTAGTCGAATCAAGGTAGCGCAGTTGCGCCTTTACCTTGACAACGAACAACCCCGCCCCATTTTAGAAATTAGCGATTCAGCGCTACCGAGACGCATATAACACTGGCTTGATGCTATAGAGGCAAAAGAGAATAAAACATTGAGGTCAATCAAAGATAGAGTACGATCCCGGTTTAAATGCGCACTCAATCGAATGCAGTGAGGGATTCGCATATAAGCCTCGAGGGGCTATGAGGCCGGAGGTATTAAGGGGAGAGGGTTAATAGGCGCTAAAATAGCGAAAGTAGCCGATGCCAGATTCAGGCTAAGCGCAGAGTCACTCTAACCCACTAAGGAGTAATGGTCTAAAACGCCAGCGGGTTATTGAACAATTTTACCGAACCATAGGCCAGTTCCAACAATTCCAAAGTAGATTCCATTTGTAACAGCCAGTATAAAATCAACCCACCCAGTATGATGACCCCAGTAGCCGTCGCGGCAATTTCCTTGTCATCCCATTTATTGCTTTTATTCATAAAATTCTCCAATGATCGCTGCGACGCGATTACTTAACTAAACCCAATCCAGCGGCCGGTTGCCGCTACGGTGAACCAAATCAATAGCGATGTCACCGCCAGCAGGCGCAAGGCCCATGGATTTATTTCATCGTGAGGACGACTATTCAAGAGCGGTTGCTTAAATAAAAACACGAAACATGCGCCAGAAATAAGCACCAGCATCTTAATCCAGAAAACTTCCATGTAGTAAACTTTGTCAGCTACTCCAGCAGCACAAAATATGCCTGTCGCGATGGCGACGGTTAAGCTGATGCGAAAACATTTATGGCTGCCCCTAGTCAAGGTTTCCGATGGTATATCCCTGAATATGATCCCTAACAATCGCAGATCGGCGGCCAAAACAGTTCCGCCAATAACTGCCATCGATAAAAGATGCACCGCTTGTACTGTTGCATAAAAAGAACCGTACGTAGTACCGATAACTCCGAACCAGAAGGAATTTCTCATCCACTCGAAAAACGGCAGGGCATTGCCGTAAATAGAAGTCCTTACCTCAAACAGTTCTAGAACTATGACTAGCAGCAATACTAGGGCAAGGCTCAAGGTTCTGGTGTATCGACTCCATAATGAATTGAGCATGCATAACTCCCACTTTGTTATTTTATAGCTGACGTCAGATCAGTTTCTTAAATCAGCTTTTATATGAATTTTTGCTATAGGGCTCTCAGCTGTTCAACACAGCCGGCTGCCCACATAATGGTGGGATTATCGGTACGGCCGCAGTCAACCCAGTCATAAGGTATATAGCGGCCCATTGTTACCACGCCACACCAGAGAACCAGCGAAATAATTGCACCTACACGCAGAGGTTTAGGAGCTACGGGGTCCATGTCCCAGCTACCATCTGCAGCTTTCATGCGGGCGTTGAATATCCACGCATTGATAAATGCCAGGACTAACAGGATCATTTTGATCCTGAACCAAAGACTCTGAATAGTTTCTACCGGCTTGGCGTAAACTAGCAGGGCTCCTGTGAAAAACATGATGACAAAGCCGATTATCATTGGCTTGTGCAATCGAGCCGCTATCTTAGTCGCTGGTACGTTGGGCATGATCAGCCCCAGCATACGGAAATCAATAATAAACAAGGTCCCTATGCACATCATTAATGACAGTACATGAGTCGCCTCTACCCAATTATAGCTATAGTAACCTGCCACCAACATCTGGCTATATAGCTGTGCCTCCATCCATTGACCAAACTGTAGCAACAACTCGTTTATCACGCCTGCAAACCTCTGTTAATTACGATTGGTGAAAAATCTATTCAAAGCCAGGAACAGCCGCAAGAATAACCCATCGCAGACGGTAAAATCTACAAAAGTAGCCAGATAGAGTGGCCTAGAAGCTAAATCAAGGCGAACTAAAACAATAGTCTCGACTCATCTGACCAGCAACCAGAAACTCAGGATTGACTGGTCTTCTTTCTATACTCGGACGGTGTGGTCCCCATGATCTCCCGAAAGGCATTATTGAAAGGAGTAATCGATTGATAACCCACATTGAGGGCAATAGTGAGCACAGGAAGCGATTGGTTTTCGCTATCTGACAGGATGTTAGACGCATCTTCAATGCGATATCGATGGAGCATGGCATTAAAATTCCGAAAACCTAACTGCTTATGAATGAAAGCGCGCAAACGATATTCAGGAATACCAAGCTTCTTCCCTAGCATGGAAATTGTTAGACCTGCCTCTCGGTATAACAGCTGTTCTTTGAAAACGCTGCTAAAAGAGTCTATATCGAAGGTCTTGAGGCCTTCAGCTTCACTCTCTTCAGTTAGATTTGCGACTTTTCGGATAACATAGCTGAGTGATACAGAATCAAATCGAAGCGCTACAAAAACCATTCCTAAAGTAAGTATCGCTGTAGCATAAACGATAACCGCCTGACCAGCAGCATAACCAGTTGAACCAATATCTAGCAGAAAAGTCTCTACGAAAATCACTGCAAAAATTAATGCGCCTTGAACATAAATTGTAAACCATCGCAGAACTCTGCGATCATCAACCATGTCTGCTCGCCAACCTTTAAGAGTCCAGTAAATTGCAAGGCCGACAAATATCAGTTGCACAATATCCATACTTATAGCCAGCAAGTTAATAGTCGCAGAATCGGCTATTGGGGCAGCAGACAACGTTAGTATTAATAAAACTGCGTCGATTAAGACTTGTAAAGCGAAGGCCACGCTAAAAGCAAAAGGAAACTTTTGCTTTTCTTGAAAGACCAAAAAGCAGTACAACATGAAAAGACCTGATACAGAACTAACCCCAACTTGAACCAATAACATCCAGTTGCCGAGATCAAGTCTAAACTCAGGGGCGATATTGGGTCCTGCCATTCCCTCGAGTAGGTAGAACACCACAAATATAATCATCAATGAGAAAACTCGCGCACTTGGACTGCCGGGATCAGCTTTCAAAAAACCGGTAGCTAGCAATAAGACAGAAACGATAGATACAATTTGCGCGGTGAATAGAAGTAGTGAGTTAGCCAAGTTTCCTTCCAGAGATTAATAGATAATCATAAAACGACAATACCTGATCAGTTATTAAAACTCAAAGGAGAGACGAATAGATCTAGGTATGAATTTCACTTAACTATGCCGCTACGTGAATCACCCTTTCACGGCAATAGTTAATTTACTTCTTAAAATATTCTGGTATTTCTTCGACCTTATTGCCCGCCGCAAACCGATCTGCCATCTCAGGGCTGAACAAATTAACTCTCTGATCTGCCTGACACCCAAATTTAAAACTTTCTAAAAATAAGAATCTGATCCTTCGTTCTGTTGAATTACACCAATTAGCAAAAGTATCTAACGAAAGCCCGCTCAAAGAATGTCATGAAACACTTCAACATAAAGCTTTGCTTGAAACAGCAATACCTTGGGAATCTGAAGCTACATAATTCAAATAAATACCGTAAGTTATTGATAAATATGAGTTATAAATTAACAAAAAAGTAAAGAGCCAAAAATCAACACAATATAGCGTTTTATTAACTAGGTGCGGGCGATGATTTAAGGAACGGTCAAGGGTATGATACTGCCGATATTCTAAAGCCGAGTCGTATCTATGCCTATTAAGAAAAACAACGCCTTAGTCCTTTTCTATAGATCGCTGCTCCTAATTTTTATACAAATTTGTAGCTCTGCTCTTTTTGCCGCCGAGAGTGAATCATCCAATGGCCCATGGAGATTGAATGACGCATTGGGAATTGATCGAGGATTTAGCTTGAGTGGTGTTCAACGAACTAGATATGAATCTATTGCTGATAATGTGAAGCCGGGAACAAGCGCCAACGATCAAGTAATGGCAATTAGGACAATACTCAATGCGCAATATCAAAACGGTAGTTTCAGCTCACAATTGGAGCTAGTAGATGCAAGACAAGAGCTTGCAGATAGAGATAGTGTCCTTAGAAATTCTACAGTCAATTCCCTAGATATATTACAAGCAAACATTGGTTACACCTTTGGCAGCGAAAATTCAACGAATGTGAGATTCGGCCGGTTTTCAGAGGATTGGGGCAGTAGACGCTTGATGGCAAGAAATCGATTTCGCAATACGATTAATTCCTTTGAGGGAGCAGTCGTCCATCATCAAGGTAGCAATGGCTCCGAGCTAAGAGCTATGGCGACTCAAGTTGTGCGACGGCTGCCTACTGATTTTAATAGTCTATTACATAATGACAGAGAAAATGATGAATCCAGCGATGCGCAACGCTTTTACGGTATTCATGGTAGCTATCCAAATTTGTTTGAATCTTTTTCTTCGAGAATACGTAGTGAATTCTATCTCTACTCTCTACGCGAAAAAGATACTTCAGAAGTAAATACCCGGAACAGGGAAATGGAAACCCTAGGTCTACGAATACGGACAACGCCCTCTATCAGTAAATTTGACTTCGAAATGGAGAGTGTTATTCAAATAGGTGAACGACGTTCTTCTAACGCAGCCAGCAATCTAAACGATCTTGATCATGAGGCTTTTTTCCAATACCTGAGCTTGGGCTACAGCTTTGATGTTCCTTCTAATTTGCGACTATTATTTGAGTTTGACTACGCCAGTGGTGACTCTGACCCCGCAGATCAAGACTACGAAAGGTTTGACTCTTTATTCGGACCTACCACATTCGAGTTCGGGGTCGTGGGTTTATACAATCCATTTAACCGCAGCAACTTAATGACTCCGGGATTAAGGTTAACAGCGGATCTGCATGAAGACGTAAGTTTGATGGCTTCCTATCGTCATTTCTGGCTAGCTGAAGAAAAAGATAGCTGGGGCCGAACTGGTATTCGAGACACTAGTGGGGACAGCGGGGATTATTTGGGGCAGCATCTACAACTCCGAGTCCGCTGGGATGTGATACCTGGAAATCTTAGAATAGAAACTGGCACGATATTCCTCAATGCCAAAAATCTAAGCAATAAGAATACTAAGTATTTTTACCTGGGAACAACATTCTCTTTCTAAAATTCAGACTTAGGAACCAGATTAACTAAACGAATTAATTCCTACTATTTAATAGAAGAATCAAATTCATTTTCGTGCGCCTCTAATACAGCCAATGGTATATTCGACTCTACTTCGAAACTCATTCCAGCATAATCTCGCAACCTTTCAATCAACTTATCATTAAAAGCAGTAGCCGGCGTCCAAAAACCTCCAGCCACTAGGTTTTTATCAACATCGCGGCGCAAACTTATTGCCGCTTGAGCTAACATTTTGGCAGTAGAGCCATACCCCGGATCACGATCTCCAGTAACATTGACTCGAATTTCTTCACCTTTATCTGTCCGGCCAAGAAAACGTAGATCATAAAATCCACTTAATTGTTTCTCTGGGCTAGGTCCTTCGCCTGGTTTTGGTAGGAAAAACTTATTAACGAACCAACGAGTCAGAGAAATGGCCATCACCAATCCACCAAATTTAGAACCAAATGCTAATCGCTTTGCGCGGCTCTTACCTTTTGGACCATTACCTGTGAGCATCCCTTCATCGTAACGAAAATTATCGGCATAAAACCCATCTCTTAATGCATTGCTTCGCAACACTATCCGCGTGTTAATCGATGCCATAATAAACGGACCTACCCAAGCTTTAAAATCCTCATCATATTCCACGGAGATATTTTCTTGACGTTCAGTAAATTGATGATCCGACGGACACAGTGAATAAAAATCTCGCATCTCTTTACGCAATGCAGGATCTGCAGCTGCTTCTTTGTAAAGGTTGACGCCACTCGCTATAGTTCCGCCGGACGCCCCACCTTGCATTGCTTTCACTCGCATCTTTACTTGATTGCAGGCAGA
>CAWKZI010000142.1:0-6197 GCA_963854365.1 Gammaproteobacteria bacterium | reverse complement strand
TTCCCAAGGAGGTGCGGTGTCTTTCGAGGCGGCTCTTAGCTACAGCAAACCTCTTGCAGGTATCATGGCCCTGTCGACTTACTTCCCCACAGCAGAAACTATTCAGATGGATTCTATAAACAGTCAACTTCCCATTCTTATCTGCCACGGCAGCTTAGACTCGGTAGTAGCTGAGTCCATGGGGCAACAAAGCCTTACTACCTTGCAAGGAATGGGTTTTAATCCTGAATATAAGTCCTATCCCATGGAGCATGCCGTATGTCCGCAGGAAGTCGCGGATATCGCCTCTTGGATACGGAAACTGCTCGACCCTGCAGAATAAATTAAGTTGGAATAAATAATTTGGTCAAATTGTTGACCTTAGACCTAGCTCTAAGGTTACACTGTTCTCATACGATGCAAACCCGATAGGGAGAAGCAATTGCTGAAAATTAGTCAATTATCTGCCAAGACTGGTCTAACCGCTCATACTTTGCGATTTTATGAGAAGCATGGCCTTATTCAGGCCAGCACTCGGAGTGAATCCGGCTATCGATACTACAATGATGCAGATATCCGGCGGGTAGAATTCGTGAAAACAGCGCGCAGCATTGGGTTTTCTTTGGAAGATATCGACCAGCTTCTGTCCATTCGGGTTGATAAGCTCAGTCATAGTTGCCAGGAAGTGACAGAAATAACACGACACAAACTTGATGAAGTGAATGGCAAAATCAATGAACTGCAATCAATGCAACAAACCTTACAAATATTGTTGGACAGCTGTTGTGGTGGACCTGAGAGCGCCACTCATTGTTCAATTATGGAAGCGCTTGATGAAGACCTATTTAGAAAACAAGACAATGACTCTGCACTACAGGCATCGGGAGGAGTAAAATGAATCTGGCCAGTATTTTTTGGAATTTAGTAATTGAAAGTGCACCTTGGTTGCTGATCGGGTACCTACTTGCAGGAATAATTAAGCAAGTTATCCCAAATTCCTGGGTCGAAAAACAATTGGCAAAGCCGGGCTTTGTCTCCGTATTAAAAGGCGCGTTGATTGGAGCGCCACTGCCGCTATGCTCCTGCGGTGTTATTCCCACTGCTCTAGCAGTTCGAAAAGCTGGCGCATCAAAAGGCGCCACTTCTTCTTTTTTGGTCGCCACACCTGAAACTGGCGTAGATTCAATTTCATTCTCCTACGTTATGCTAGGCCCAATTTTTGCAATTGCTCGGCCTATTAGCGCATTGCTTAGTGCAGTTATCGCTGGTGTATTGGTGAATAGCTTAGATAAGGAGTCATTCGAAGAAGAAACTGTAGCGGAGGCTAGTAGTTGCTGTCATAGCAAACTATCTACTGAGCTTGAAAATATTTCCCTGAGCGAGAAATTAATCAATGCAGTTAAATATGGCTACGGCCGCATGATTTCTGATACTGCTAAATGGCTTGTTATTGGCTTAGTCGCTGCCGCGATAATAACAGCTGTTGTGCCCCAATCGTTTTTCCTGCGCTGGGGAGATGGATTGCTTGCAATGATCGTCATGGTAGTAATCGGGTTGCCCATGTACATCTGCGCAACGGCTTCAACGCCAGTTGCGGCAGGTTTGTTATTTGCGGGTATATCACCAGGAGCTGCATTAGTATTTATGTTGACCGGACCTGCGACCAATATCGCCACTATGGGGGTGATTAAAGAACAATTGGGTAATAGATCTCTAATTGCTTATTTAATTGGTGTTATCGCCACCGCTGTAATCTGCGGCCTGTTTCTAAATCAATTCTATACCTCCTTCGGCTGGTCCTTGCAGCTATCTATGATGGCTCATGGAGAGAATTATCCCTTATGGCGTCAATTAGCAGCGATTCTTCTAACAGCTCTTGTGGCAAGAGTTTGGATCCAACCATGGCTAGTGGGTAGGGTTGCATCCGTTAAGCCTTCGGAGAAAACAGAACTGATAACGTAAGAGCTTGTTTGGAAATCAGCTGGGATCAATTGAGCTAGTGATTATTCGGTGATTACTATCCAGCTGATAGGTAATATCGGCTGTTGATGGCATGGTAGCCAGACCATGTCGGGTTAACCTCTCGAAATGTTGAACAAATCGTTTTAGCTTCCTACCGTCCATTATACCATCTGTATTCTTAGTACTGCGGTTTCTTAGTTTATTTTCCTGCAATGTGCGCCATTGAATGACTTGCTTAAAATTCGGCGCTTGAAGAGTGATGAGAAGCGATATTTTTTGGAATAGTTCCTGGTACTCAGCAGCCAGTTTTTTATTCACATAAGCTCTCCAGCTACTGTCAGAATCCTCATCTGCTTCTAAGTCATTGGTCGGCGACTGCAATGCCGATTGCGTTTCGGGAGTAAGCCCTACAAACCAACCTTCTAGAATAATCAGATTGATGGGACCTTCAACTTCCGACAACAAAGCTTGGTCCGTTAAATCATCTTGAGATTTATCAAAGCTCGGGAGCGCTAATTTTTCACCCATTCTCAGTTGTTGCAGTTGATCCAGCGTTTTCCCGATGAGTTGAGTATAATGGGTCCCTGGAACACCGCGACTAGACAGCAAGGGGTGCACGTTTTTTGCAAGAGCAAGGCGGTCAGTTTTAGATAGATAAAAATCATCTAATGATAACAGGGCAACACGAACCCCCTTTGACTGTAACAGCGATGTTAACAAGGCCGCCATGGTGGATTTTCCTGTCCCCTGAGCCCCTTGAATACCGAGTATAGGAAAATCGACTATAAAATTGTGGGATTCTAATTTCTTCTGTTCGAGTAATTGCTCTACTATTTCTAATAGAGGAAGAAAAAATCTCAACGCATCTTCAGCATAAGTATCTGGAAGTAACTCAGTGCTAACAAAATCGTTTATAAGTTGTTGGTACATTGTTGGTAAGCTCTTTTTTTTCCGTAAGTTAAAACTATTTTCAATGTTTTTACTAATGTGTCAGACCGGAACTGGGTTCGAAATATTGCCTGTGTTACGATTCCCATGATTCACGACCCTTGTTAATTTCTCTGAAAATATCCTTATTAATGCCGTCGCCCATGTATTCATCACTGTTACCTGAAAGACCTCTGCTTATTTCACCGACTCTAGCGGCGACAATAGGCTTGGAAGAGGCAGTTATGTTGCAGGGACTGTCCGAATTAATTAATTTCCGTCCCGCAATAAAGAATCCTCGCAGAACTGATTTGGATTGGATTGAGTTAAGCGAACGAGAGCTTTTGGCTACTTTCCCTTTTTGGACAACCATTGATATTAAACGAGTGCAGACTAGTTTACAGAATTTGGGCTTAATAGTGCTCGATCGGACTGTTCCCGCAGCAGAAAATTTTCTATGTGCAATCGATGAGGTTTCAGAATTTCGCGTTAAAGAAAGCTGCTTCTCTCAGTCTGATATGAGCAGTTCCACCACTCGTTCTGCTATCCCTGCTGCGGCGGAAAAGGCTGTAGCTCAGGCCATCAGGCCTGCAGGGACTGCCTCACTGATTTCATCCAATTGGCAACCGGGTGATGATTGGATAAAGCAATGTCGACAGCACAATATTCCTGAGGCTTTCATATTAAGTTTGGTGGCAGAATTTGTCGGTTATTGGCGAGAACGTGCTCAGGCACGATTCTCTTGGGGCAATGCCTTTTACAAACATGTCTTAAAAGAGTGGCGTAACGAGCAAACTCGTCAAGGTGCTTTCGAGCAAGCGAGCACCATGTCTTCTGAGTGGCGCCCTAGTGATGATGCAGCAGGTATTCTGGAGAACGCTGGAATAAATTCTAGTTTTATTGAAGATGCGATTCCTGAGTTTGTTTTGTACTGGCGCGAAAGAGGTATGGTGAATGGTGCCTGGAATACTAAATTTATAGAACATATACGCCGCCAGTGGGCAAAATTCTCCGCTGCTTTCGGTTATGATGACACACCTAAAGCAATACAAGATAATTGGAAACCTAGTGCAGATTGTTTCGAGATTTTGCAGCTTGCAGAAATTGATGAAAATTATGCCAGAAGCAAAATCCCCGAATTCGTCATGTACTGGAAAGACAGCCAACAAGTGAAGGCATCCTGGAATACCGTATTCTTACAGTTCATTAAACAAGATTGGGCACGACAACTAAAACAATTAGAGACAGTGGATTTTTCTCATGCAGAAAATCAATCCCTTGTTGGATCAAACCAGCAAAGAATTAAAGAGCGATTCCAGCGCATCGCTGACCGAAGTTGGGCAGAGTAGAGAACCTACTGATTATGCTAATACTTCCTCCTGCGATATCGCGGAGCGCGGTCCCGCTTATTCAGGGAGCATTGAAGATAGTGAAGATCCAACTTCTCAAATGGACCATGTTGATGCGATTAATCAAGCTTTCGCGGAATTCGAATTCGCTTACCACAATCAATTTCACAAGGCATTTTCTGACGCCGAGAGCTTGGTAATTGCAAAGAAGTATTGGTTAAGTTCGCTCGACAATTATTCGCCTAGGCAAATTGTCTTGGCCGCCAAGAGGGTGATAATCACTCAAGACTATCTACCGTCTATCGCAGCGTTGGTTAGAGCTTGTGAAGAAGGTTTTGATCTTTTTGGCCTACCTCCTGCCAGACAAGCCTATCTTGAAGCTTGCAGCGCTGCTGCACCAAAACGTCTACAGAACTGGAGTCATCCAGCCGTTTATCTTGCGGGTGTAGGTGCAGGTTGGTATTTTCTTGCTAACGAATCTGAGGCCAGCGCATTGCCTGTGTATGAATATCATTATGGAATTCTATGTAAACAAGCGCTCAACGGCAAAGAGCTGCGAATTGAAGCCCCAGCCGCATTGCCAGAAAAAACCAGCCGTAAACTAAGCAAAGACGAAATTCAAGCTCGAATTGCAAAGATGCGTTCTGAGCTAAGCTTATAAAGAGAAATTCGATTTATGGGTCTAAGCTAGGCGTTTAGTTTTCGATACTTGATTCTTGTCGGCTCCGCGCTATCACCTAGCCGTTTCTTGCGATCAATTTCATAGTCAGAATAATTCCCTTCATGCCAAAGCACTTCACTATCGCCTTCGAAAGCCAAAATATGCGTGCAGGTCCTATCAAGGAACCAACGATCATGAGAAACCACGATTACGCAGCCGGGGAAAGTTAATAATCCCTCCTCTAGAGCTCGCAGAGTTTCTACATCCAGGTCGTTGGTTGGCTCATCCAGTAACAGCACATTGCCGCCACGTTTTAAAAGTTTCGCCATGTGTAACCGATTTCGCTCTCCGCCGGATAAGTCTTTGACAAATTTCTGTTGATCACCACCGCGGAAATTGAAACGACTGGCATAAGCACGAGAAGAGATTTCAAATTTACCAATTTGAATCGTCTCTTGCTCATCAGATATTTCCTGCCAAACTGTATTGTTACCATTTAAATCATCGCGACTCTGATCTACATAAGCCAGATCAACTGTGTCGCCTAATTCAATGGTACCACTGTCTGCTTTTTCATCGCCCACTAGTATTCGTAGGAAGGTTGTTTTGCCTGCGCCATTACCGCCAATTATTCCGACGATGCTGCCCTTGGGTATTGAAAAACTCAAATCATCAATTAGGGTTTTATTATCAAAAGCCTTCGAGAGATTCTTCACCTCGATAACTTTATCGCCAAGTCGGGAACCTGGGGGAATATAAAGCTCCATGGTCTCATTACGTTTCTGAAAATCCTGAGAATTTAATTCCTCAAAACGCGCGATTCGGGCCTTGCTTTTAGTCTGTCGGCCTTTCGGATTGGCGCGCACCCACTCCAATTCTGATTTAATGCTACGATCGTGGGCGGCTTCTTGCTTGGCTTCAATTTTGAGCCGTTTTTCCTTGGTTTCTAACCAGGCGCTATAGTTGCCTTCGTAGGGAATACCATGACCTCTATCCAATTCCAGTATCCAGCCGGCCGCATTGTCTAGGAAATAGCGATCGTGGGTAATCGCCACTACTGTGCCAGAGTAATCTTGTAGAAAGCGTTCTATCCAGGCTACGGATTCTGCATCCAAGTGATTAGTTGGCTCATCCAATAACAACATATCAGGCTTGGAAAGTAGAAGTCGACAGAGCGCAACTCGTCTTCTTTCTCCTCCAGACAATTTGGCCACCTCGGCTTCCCATGGAGGCAGCCGCAGAGCGTCGGCAGCACGTTCCAAAATTCTTTCAGCATCCCAGCCATCTACTGCATCAATTTGATTCTGTAGCTCGCCTTG
>CAWKZI010000141.1:0-6244 GCA_963854365.1 Gammaproteobacteria bacterium | reverse complement strand
CCCACCGTAGTTAATTAATGGCCAGTTATCGAATTGGCCTTCTGCATCTAATTCTCTTTCTCTGAAGGATATTTGTCATAAATCGCAAAGTACATTAAGTTTTTAAAAAACCTCTCTCACCTGTCTAGAAATGGACTACCTAACCTAAAAACTTTCATTATTCTGCCTCATCAGCTTTGGATGATCGGGCTTTCTTATAAGTTTCTTTAGCTATCTCTTTGGCTTCTTTGGCCTTGCGGTCTTGTTCTTCGCTTTGCCATGTCTCGATAATGCCCTCACTAAGAATTTTCTTTCTTCTCTCTTTGTCTACCTTTTCTGGAAGAACAATATCTTTAATAAATTTAGAAAACTTGGTCATTAGCTTCGTCCTATATTCGATTATTGATTCAGAAGAGTCTGTTAATTTCTACTCCGAACATTTAAACCGCATGAAATTGTCACATATAAAGTAACTTGCACGTCGTGATCGGGCTGTAGTTTTTAGTATTATTGGTTTTATTAATTAAATAACTGTACTGGCCTGAATTTTCTAAATCATTACCTGCGTCTCGCAATATTACATACTGCTTATTTTCGAGAAGGACAGTCATTTTCTCAAAGTTTAGATCACTGTTTGTATTACTAATTTGAAAGAAAGGTTGCACTAATTTTGCAAACCCCTCTTTTAAGCGAGTAAAAGTAAAGATTTGTGATGACTCACTAGCAGACGGTTGATTGCATACATATGCTTCAGCATTAGCAGCAACGGAAAAGCAGAGGAGGGTTATTATTGTTAGTAATTTTTTTATGACTATCTCCGAAGGAAAATAATAGTACCTCCCTCGATAGTGCTGCTATTTAAAAAGGCAAATTCGCTAAAATTTACTTCGAGTAAATAATTCAAATACCAGGCAAAACTAAACTTCCTTGCCTGAATCGGAGTGATTAACCGCTCACTACACAACTTGTTCTTTTGACGACCTTAGTTTCGTCATCTCCCATTTCATTTAGCGCGTCAACATAATCAGGATGGCTTTTAAAGGACATGGCTTTTTCAAATGTCTCAAACTCGGCTACCGCTGCGAATTGCATATCTTTTGCGCCAATTTGAGTTTTTGCAACAGGACCTATAGCAATCATTTCAAATTCGCCACGCTCAACAAGAGCGTTCACTTTCGTAACGTACCTCCCAAATGCTTCTTGGTCGATAATTTCTTCAACATGATTAATCCAATAGCCTTTTGGCATCTTCTTCCTTTCCTATAGATCGTTTACAAATTAGCTTTTAAGTATAGGGTTGGCAACTATAATTATTAAAACAGATTACACGATTAAAGCTTCTGATCAAATAGCCAGTTTACAAGATCAGTGTTTGCGTAAGCTGCGTCCCATGAATTGTGATTAACCCCTGGCAGTTCGGTGTAATGAATGTCCGCACCAACCGCTTCTAGTGCGGCAGCCATATTACGAGATTGATCCACAGGAACGATTACATCAGCATCGCCATGCACAATCCACACGGGAGTTTCGGATAAGTCTTCTGCTAAGACAGCAAAACTATTTTCAGCCTCTGGTAAGAATCCAGGAAATCGGTCCCCAAGATCTACGAATCCACAAATTGCCAACATAGCTGCGAATCGCTCTGTGTGATGGTAGCCCAGATACCAGGTCCCATTACCACCAAGTGAAAGGCCGGTTAGGTACAACCGATCCGCATCTGCCGAAAACTCTGCAATGATGGCATCCAGTGCTAACATAGCGACATCTCCAGCTACTCCCTGCCAGGATTCACCCGCAGGTACTTGCGGGAAAACTGCAAGAGTCTGCCACCGTTCCGGGTTAAGCTGAATCGCCCTACCCAGTCCAACTTCAGTCTGCTTTAGACCATCTGAACCCCGCTCTCCCGCGCCATGCAGAAAAAGTGTAACGGGCCACTCTTTAGCTGCAGTGTAGTTGTATGGGATATACACTTGATAACGATATTCCACACCATCCAGAGAGATGCTTCTGTTAAGAAATCCAGTTTCAGCTGACTGTGCACTGAGCGTTCCAATGCTTATCAACAATAGTATGCATGGCAAGAATCGGGCTTTCTTCATTATTGGCTTCCTGGCTACTTGAGTGCTGCAATTAGTCTCATTAATCACCATCCTTATAGTCTGACTCAAAACACTTGGTAGCTATACTTATATGTCATTAGCTTCATTCAACGCATCTGACTTTAATTCAGCTAACGTTAAAGTACCGAATAGCATAGTGCCACCTTCTTTAGAACCGAACTACTTTTATACCTTTTATTCAATCCCTTTGATTTTTCACGCGGCTGCAATACACTCGATCTCTACACGGGTGCCTCCTCCCAAACTGATGCCGACGGCGGTGCGGGCTGGCTTGTTTTCAGGGAAGAACTCGGCATAAACTTCGTTCATAGCGCCCCACTCTTCCATGTCGACTAGAAACACCGTGCATTTCACAACTCGATCCATCGATGAGCCAAAGCGCTCGAGTGCGTCCTGAATTGATTCTAGAGTGCGTCGTGTTTCGGCCTGCACTCCTGGCTCTCCCGGCCCACCTGTTTTGCCGGCAAGAAAGATCAGCCCGCCATGGCGGACACCTTCAGAATAAGGCGCACGTGGATTCGGATTCATGTATTCCGGCAGAATAGATTGCTCAATTGCTTCAGCGGCGAAGGTGCCGGGTATCTCGGGTTGACAGGCAAGCAATACGGTGGATAGGGCAGCAGCGGCAATGACTCTAAACATGGTGTTCCTCCTAGGGTTATTTATTCATGAGGATAAGAATTATCTTCCAACAAGTCTATGCTCTTGTTGATTTTCTTGAGGGCGGAGCTACAACTAAAAGTAGAGCTGTTGCTAGTCTTATTGAAAATGTGGTGGAAGAGGCTGGAACTTCCGAAAGAAATTAATATAATTAACAATTGGACGAAAGAATTAAATTAGATTTTCAGTTAACTCCTCTAGGCAAAACCTCATAAATCTTCCCCCTTATTGTTTGATCCGCTTTTTAAAGTTACCCATATGGCAGGTACTCAACTCCTGTCTGAGATAAGCCAATAAAATCAATATTGGTAGTGTTCAAGCTGTGATCCGCAGCAGCAATAGCCAACTCAGCAGCAGTATATGTACCGTTATCAATGAGTACCGAATATTGAGGCAAATTGTCCGCTGCAGTTGGCGGGCCTACTATATTTGTCCAGATAAGATCGACGACCGACGATGAGCTTGGATTAGCCCCTAGAACCACATCAAGCCCCACCTGCATCAACTCCTCATAAGTCATACCATCATCGAGAAGCTTTAATCCCGCACCTACGTATGCCTTATTTACTGCCTCTTCTTTCCCAAGAAGTGCGCCTAAGAGTTTAATAGTTTTTCCTGCGTTACCATCGAGGTCCAGTGCAATGTGCTTATCATTAAATTCAAGGCGCTCAATATTGCTAAGAATATCTTCCTCAGTTCCCGAACTGATATTCCAAAAAGCTCCTGACTTAACCAAAGAAATATCTATGAAGTCTTCATTAATTATTGCCTGATCAGTACCGTTCGTCCCATAAATTATGTCTGAGAATGAAGTCCCTGTAATTATATTGATACTTGATAAATATCCCTTCTCACCTCCTAGACCATCTCCACCATAGAGAAAGTTTAATGCTGCAATATCAAACTCCGAATATTCGGTACGATACGGGCCTAAGCCGGTTTCGGTGAAATACGGGCCTCCGTTGGTGTAGGACATTAAAGTGAAGTTGGTGTTTTCAAGCTGACTATCAAGTTGCACTCGTCCTTCAAACGGATGCTTCAGGCCAAGTAAATGACCGAGTTCATGCAGAATAAGCTCATAACCAGAACTACCTTTAGAGGGGTCGGAATTACCACTAGAATTTATATCATCAAATACGACGCTCCCCTTGTATTGAATCGAATATATCTCTCTAGATGCGTTATCGTAATAGCGGTAACCATAAGAAGAATAAGCCAAATAATCAAAAACCTCGCCATTCATGAAAAACCAATCTGCATTATCTGAAGACGACTCAGTGAATTTAATTCCAGTTATTTCACTTATATAGTTTAAGGCTTCTCGTAAGGCAGATTCTTGATTTGAATTAATAGAACCTAAAGAGTCATAGTTTATTAAATCTTCTATATTATAAAGCGAGAAGACATCTACGGGATCTTCAGGAAGAATGAAAGTGTATTTTATTTGCAAACCATTGAGAGTTAGATAATTTAAATTAAAACTATCAGTAGTTCTCGAAACTAAACTATCAATCCAGTAATTTTTAGTATTTATTGGAGTCTCCAATAAATCTACATTAATTATTGCCAAGTAATCTATTCCTAATTCTCATCATCCAGAGCAGCACAATAAACAGCTTCACCCAGAATCAAGATTAATGTGCTGTTGTTCTAAGTATCGTTTTAGCATGTTCCTTTCCCGCTATCTTGTACAGGAGGACAGGGAACTGTTCCGAAGGAACAAAATACACAACAATCTCCTTTTTCGGGACGAAGAGTTGCCCTGCAATTGTTGCATTCGTAATACCACTGGCAGAAATTCAGAGGCATCGTCTCTTCTTTTTCGAAACTACATTTTGGACATCTAATGACACTTACTAGCTGCATTAATTAATTACCTTTTCATTTTGATCTGGAGTTGGCTTAGTAATCTCACTGCGACCTAGAAGAGGTTGCAGGTCTTTGGGACAAACCTTTCTAAAATAGTATATGCCATCGCGGCAAATTAAATAGGGAGAAGAGTTCAAAATGGATCACCGAATGTAGCAAAAAGTGGATTTTTGGCTCTACCAGTCGATGCAAGTCAGAGGTAACTAACTGAATTTGTTAGTCTTATTTAAAATATGGCGGAAGAGGCATGCGCCGAACTACATCAATATAATCATATAATACAATGGCTTATAATCGCTCTTTTCTTCTTCCTTCCCACAGTATTCAACTTGGTACCCAATTCAAAATGGAGAAATAAGAGCGTAACTCCCCTCTTCACTCTATACAAAAGCCAAACTACCCTACCCCCCTTTTTCCACACACCGCCCAGCGAGCACCCCACCCTAGTGGTACCCCCCACTTGTCCAAGTAGGTTCCATTGCACGCCTATATATACTATCGTGGACGAAGGTTGTTTAATTCTGTGAATACTTAGGAGAGGAACATGCTAGAAAAATCAGCAGTTGGCGTTTCGGCCAGATATCCCGTTACGCTCCTCTCTCGCTGCGTATGCTTTGTGGTTTTAAGTCTCGCTAGCGTTTCCTTGATCGCACAAAGCATTAATTTCCGTCCAAATCCAGGCGATTGGCGCTACATAGGAGGGGACGCTGGTCACACCCGATCAACTCAGCTTAACCAAGTTACTCCTGCAAATTTTGCGGACCTGGAAATTGAGTGGACTTGGAGTGATGCTAGTTTTGGTTCTACTCCACCTCGCTCTACACCTGTGTATGCAAACGGTAAATTGTTCACTGTCGCGGGCGCTCGCCGCCATGTAGTTGCACTCGATCCCATCACGGGAGAAACTTTATGGAGTTTTCGGGAACCCAATACATTTCGATGGGAATACTCCATGCGGGCACCTTGGGGAAAGGGAATCTCTTATACCGAAATAGATGGCCGTGGTGTTGTACTAATTGTTACTCCTGCCTTTTTTCTCTACGCGCTAGATGCTGAGACAGGAGATCCTTTAGAAAATTGGGGCACCCCTGTCCAGCTTGAGGGATTTGAACAAACGGGGGTTGTCGATTTAATTCCTGACCTTATAGCCGACTGGGGACCCTGGCTTAATTCAGGCGAAACCTATGACCCAGACATCGGAATTCCACTAGAACTAGGTTACATTACTAATTCTTCGCCACCTATAGTAGTAAACGACACCATTGTAGTTGGAAACTCGGCAGAGCAAGGATACAACCAAACTCGCACAGAAAACGTCCCTGGGGATATTCTAGGTTACGATGTGCGTACTGGTGAGTTTAAGTGGAAGTTTAATGTTATCCCGCGCCCGGGCGAGGTTGGTCATGAAACCTGGGAGAACGATGCTTGGTCCTATACTGGCGATGTCTCTTCTTGGGCACCCCTTTCTGCTGACCCAGAACTTGGTCTGGTTTATATACCAACTAACGCACCAACCATCGATTTTTTCGGCGGCTTCCAACCTGGAGATAATTTATTTAGCGCGAGTTTAATCGCCATTGATGTTAAGACAGGAGAACGAGCTTGGCATTTCCAGA
>CAWKZI010000140.1:0-6250 GCA_963854365.1 Gammaproteobacteria bacterium | reverse complement strand
GTCGAAAGATTTAAAGAAGCGCGGCTTCAAATTTATCGGCCCAACAATTTGCTATGCTTTCATGCAGGCTGCCGGATTGGTCAATGATCACACAAGTAAGTGCTTTCGATACAGAGAGTTGAAAAATTATGTAAGTAATATTAAATAGAATCAACTCTTTATTAAGAGAACACTTAATAATCAAAAATAAATAAAGAAACAGTAGCGGTGCTGCGTGGCGAAATTTTTTTGCTTGATATTTTAAAGATCTAAACTACAACAAATCGAATAACATTTGCATTGTTTAGCTCTGTATAAATATCTCTCCCTACCTAATATTAAGAAAGTCGGAAGAAGTAGTTTATTTTCCTTGAATCACCGTGTTGCTTAAAATACCTACACCTGAGAGTTCAACTTCAAAAGTATCACCGGGAACCATCGCCCTTGTGCTACCCATAGTACCAGACCAAATCATATCACCCGGTTCTAGAGTAAAGTATTTTGAAATATAGCTAACCATTTCTTCCATACCGAAGATCAAATCTGAACTATTAGCACCTTGCACTACTTCGCCATTGTGACGTCCTTGAATATCGATATTCTTGTAGTCTAGACCTTTCGCCAGTACAGGCCCTACTGCATTAAACCCACGAGAACCTTTTGCTCGAACCCATTGAATATCACCACCCTGCCAAGCTCGCTCACTGACATCATTGCCGCCGGTCACACCAAAGATGTACTCACCAGCATCTTCTACTGAAACGTTCTCAGCACGCTTACCTATGATTACTGCCATTTCAGCCTCGTAGTGAAGGTTCTGTGATTCTGCAGGCCTAACAATCGGATCTTCAGGTCCTACGATTGAACTCGCAGGAACTACGAAAAGGCCCGGATATTCTGCTGGATCTCCAGAGATATGACTGCGGAAGTTAAATGCGGTCATAAAGACTAGGGTCGGATCAACCGGTGCTTCGAGCTTGATATCTTCTCTTTGCACTGTCACTCCAGTGTGCTCCATGGTGGTATAAGGAGCGCCGGCTAATTGATAAATACCGTCGTCATGAACCATACCCCAATGGACGTCACTACCATCCTGTGAATAACGCACAAAAGATTGGGCACTGGCAGTAAAACTAAGTAGCAGTGTAACTCCGACTAATATTGTTGTGATGAATCGCTTCATTTCTAATCTCCAGTGAAGTCTTGGTTTTTTCAGAATTGTAGAAAGCTCAGTAATTGATGCTACGCTGCTAATTGATTTTGTTATATTAATAGGAATTTTTATGGTAAGCCATCAATCCCAGAAATAAATACTTCTGTTGAGATTTTAGCATTAACCCGACTTATTCTTTGAGCGCTGACCGGCTCCGCAATTGAGCGTAAGCTATTGAGTTCATCTCTTGAGCCCGATTACCAAATACGACTTTTTGTAGATTATCGGTAATGCTCCCATGGAAATCATCAGAGTGTAGATATGCCGCTACATTGCCACCAGTTGGGTCAAGCGCCATTAGCTTCAAATCATCGCGATGATCTTCAGTAACAATAATCACCGGCGTAGGCTTCCTCAATGGGCTTCTTCTCTCTTCACTGCGAATTCGGAACAAGAACTGGTCACTAGGTTTTTTATAACTATTCCAACCAGTGACCACGCAGGAAATTTTATTTGTCATTAACCCAAAGAAACTATCATATTGTTGCAAGGCCTCAATGGCATTGGTTTCGTTGTAGGTATTTATAGTCGTGTATAAGCTCGTCTTACCTACTAATACAGCACACGTATCGACCAGATCATTGTCTAGATCATATAGAAGTATTACAGGTTTAAGACTCATATTATGTTCGGCTCTATTAGTTTCCCTTATTCAGAGAGAAAACTTACATTAGCTGAAATATCTTCCCGCGTTGTGCGGGTCTCATTCGCAACTACTGCGCTGTCTTCATAGCCAAAACTAATCCCAAAGAGAATATTCATGTTGCTTTTTTCAATATCAAAAGCTTCTCGAACCAGATCCGGATAATTTCGCATTGTACCCATGGGGCAACTTGCTAAACCAAATGCCACCATTGTCAACATTAGTGTCTGAGCGAACATACCAACATCTAATGCTACAGCGGTACCGAATTTCGGGTCCATGCCTATGAAGGCTATGTAAGGCGCATCAAAATATTCGAAATTTCTGAGTATTGCGCGCATGCGACCTTCTTTGTCGTCTCTGCCGATATCCATTTTCGAGTAGAGAGCTACAGCGCATTCAACTTGACGCTTGCGGTAATGGTCTAAAAAATCGCCTCGGTAATCGATATCAGGGTTCGGTTTTACACCCCCTGTTGTGTTCTCAACCATCTGCTTACTCAAACGATCTTTCAGGGCACCTGAGGCAACATAAACATTCCATGGTTGCACATTGCAATTCGAAGGAGATTGTTGAGCGATTTCGAAAATCCGATTAAGCGTGCCTTGAGGAACTTCTTTATCTAAGAATCCTCGCACAGAATGACGATTGTATACCGTGTCAATCAAACTTACGTCCGGGTCGGTGCCTACTGATTCTAATATATCAACTTCTTTATTCATGTTGCCCATACTTCTTGTCCAATAAAAATTATTATGTCTTTAAATTTTTTAAAGATTTTAAAGATTTTATAAATTAACACTAACTCAGTATACGGCCACCATCTACATCTACTGTGGTACCAGTCACAAAGCTATTTTGCATAACAAAGATTATACCAGCCGCGACTTCTTCTGATTTACCTGCACGTTTTATAAGATGAGAAGAAGTCATAGCCTGCATCTTTCCATCTTTTTCATCTCCCATCCAATCAAACATTGCCGTATCTACAACTCCTGGAGAAACTACATTTACTCGAACTGGAGCCATTTCAACAGCCAAGCACCGAACCATGTTTTCAACTGAAGCACCCACGCAACTCAATGCTGACTGAGCTGGGTTGATCTTTCTTGCCGGCGATCCGCTTACCAAAGTAATGGTTCCCTGCGCTGCTAGATAAGGGGCTCCTGTTCGCACTACTTTCCCATAGCCCCAAAGCTTGTCATAAGCCGCCTTAAACTGATCTTCGGTCTGTTCAAGAAAAGGCTTTAGTGTTCTTTCACCGCCGACGGCAGCGGAAACAAGATGATCGATGGTACCAACTTCTTTGAAAATCGCTTCGAGACTATCTGTGTTATGGGTATCAGCTTGACGGACTTCAAAGGCTCCGTTGCTTGCTTGTTTTGCTTTCTCGATATGTGCTTCCGACCTTCCTGCGGCCCAAACATTCGCACCTAATTCTGCAGCTGCTTCCGCCGCCGCCAACCCAATTCCTGCAGTACCACCGATAATTACAACATTCTTACCGGTTAAATTATTCGTTGTCATGTTTTACTCCACTTCTTATTTCTTCTAGTTAGTTAGTTTTTACTTGATAGGTTTACTGCAGTACCGACAGAGCAATATTAATCCATTTTTCTTAAAAAACTCTGCCGGGATTCAATATTCCTTGCGGATCCATGGTTTGCTTTAAAGCTTTCATTAATGCAATTTCAGATTCACTTTTGCTGTAGGGCAGAAATTGTTTTTTCATTAGACCAATGCCGTGTTCTGCAGAAACTGCTCCTTGCAACTCCCTAATCAGTCCATAAATAATTTCATCGATTTGCAAATGATGATCAGCGGTGTCTTTACCGGTACGGATAATTATATGCACATTACCATCACCGATATGACCGAACAGCCCTAATATTGCATCGGGCCATACAGCGCGAAGTCTCCTCTCAACTTCTTCTCCGAAGTAGCCCATGTCTCCGACATTCAGGCTCACATCGTAAGTGTGCATATACCCGACTCCAGGATAAACCTCAGCCGCGCCATCACGTACTGTCCAAAGGTTTTTAATCTTGGTATCTGAATCTGCGAGGATAACTTCTTCAACGAGCCCTTTCTCGGTCGCTTCGCTCAAGGTTTCTATAAACAATTCCGTGTCTTTGTCGGCGTTGGAGCCCATGCTCTCTATCAGGACATAAAAACCATATCCATCGTCCATCGGGACGTTGGCGTGGGGGACATGTTCGTCGATTAATTTATAAGTGTTCTGCCATATCACTTCAAATGCACTCAAATTCGAGCCTAGGTAAGACTGAGCATGAACAAGTAAATTAGCGACTTTATCGAAATCTTTTACACCACACATGGCAACTACTTGGCTACTTGGCTTCGGTGACAGTTTCAGCACTGCGCGCGTAATGAGCCCAAGGGTACCTTCGCTACCAATAAATAATTGCTTAAGGTCATAGCCGGTGTTGTTTTTCCTAAGTTTATGTAGGCCATCAATAATGGTGCCATCGGCTAGCACTGCTTCCACCCCTACTACCAGATCTCTAGTCATCCCATAACGAATAACCCGATTACCACCCGCATTAGTTGAGAGATTGCCGCCAATAGTACAACTGCCTCGCGCACCTAGATCCAACGGAAATAAAAGATCATGTTCATCAGCTTCTTCCTGAATTTTTTGTAGCTCGGCCCCCGCTTCAACTGTCATGGTGCTAGTAAAGCGATCAATTTCAACTACGTTTTTCATGCGCTCAAAACTAAGTGCTACTTCACCGTCAAGGGGAGCGGCTGCAGCAACCAGACCGGTCATACCGCCTTGGGGAGCGACCGGTTGATTTGCAGCATGACAGGCTCGAAGAATATCGGACACTTCCTGAGTATCACTTGGTCGTAACAGAATGACTGGAGGAACGGAACGGGCTCCCATCACATCCTTGTAATTTTTTGCTTCGATGTCTGAGCCTTCTCGGTATCCTGCTGGACCGACTATGGATTTCAGCTGTTCTAATAATTCACTTGAACCCTTTTCTAGCGTACTTTCCATTGCTGAATCCTCTTTAGCCGATCTTAAGCTATCCGCTACCTAGTTTTAATATTACCTGAATTTTACGATCGCTCGCCAAGTCTAAAAGACTTGGGATAGTACCATATCCTCTGTGTTGGCGAGATGCACTAGAGAAAAACTGGTACACTGATTTGGAATATTGTTGTAAATTTTTTAGCAGTTTCTTGCTCAATTCACCTAAGCCTTTATTGGAGTATGTAATGATCCGCTTATTTCTAACCGCAATCGTCATTAGTGTTATCAATGCTTGCAGTTCCTGGGTCCAAGTCACAACAGAGGGGCAAGGTGTCCGCTTGGCGGATAGTAATGAAGTATCTAACTGCACCCGCATCGGGCGAGCACGTTCTAAAACCTTAAGTCGCGTAGTAGTTATTGAGCGTGGGGGAATGAGGCTGCAAGAAGAATTGCTCTCTCTTGCTCGCAACGAAGCAGCAGATCTTGGCGGAAACGTCGTAGTGCCAGAATCGCTAATAGAGCAAGGGGAACAAAGCTTTGGGGTTTATCGCTGCCCCTAACCTATCAACAGGACCTCTATAATAAGCCTTGCTTCGAAGCTTTGACCAAATGACCAGATATGTTATTTTGGTCATTAAGGGCAATAAATATGATTTCTGTTGAATCACTCTGCTTTGCCTATCCACGGCAGCCTTCTACAGCATAGCATCAAGCTTAGATAACTTTAGCAGACAGGCTGCATGACATGGCTAATTAAGGCTTTGTAGAACTTTATTATGAAAAATGCGCAACGCCAGTTCTCCAAATCCACTTTAGTAGAACGTGCAAGCGATCTCTTAAAGAACAAAACTAGCAAAACGATCATCGAAGTAGCGACCGATCATTTCGTTAGATTTGGTTATCGTAAAACCAGTATTACTGAAATAGCATTAGCGAGTGGAGTAGGAAAAGGTTCCATTTATCTGCATTTCGAGAACAAGGAAGATCTATTAATTTCTTGTATTGCCATCGAGAAGTTAGCATTACTAACAAAATTAAAAACTATAGATAAACACCAAGAGCAAGATCAACTGTTTAATTTTCTTCAGATTATCCTAGATTTTTGCCTGACAGCCCCATTATCAAAAGCCCTCATATCAAGGCATTCTGAGTTTGCATCGATTGCGCTAAGCGTGCGTGATAATATTAAAGACGAACAAGAAAAGTTTTCAGACTATCTGAAAGAACAAGTTATTCTCCCATTGAATCCTGATCTCGACGACGACCAACTAAATGCTATTAAAGCAACTCTTGACATGGTTTTTCTTGCAGTCGGCTACCTGCCGGATGTAGCCTTTACTTCTTCCTATTATCAAGAATTCTCAAAGGCTGAATTTGTTAAAACCCTAGCCCTTCTATTGTGTCAGGGAATAAT
>CAWKZI010000139.1:0-6252 GCA_963854365.1 Gammaproteobacteria bacterium | reverse complement strand
CTTGATTTCCGCTTGGCCCTGCCCGGCTAATACAGCGGTGGTGAATAATAGTAGTGCAATAAAGATTGAGAAGGAGCGAGCCATTAGTCTGCCCTATTAAGTATGTTCCGGCCTAAGATAACATTCCTGTTTGGCTTAGGGAATTAATAAAAAAGCAAACTATTAGCTAAAAAGAGTCAGCTTTTCAAAGCCGGTAGGACATAGGAAATCCTGATTAGAATAAAGGAGGCTCAGGGGCGCGGGGATGCAAAAAACAATAGAGACATAGTTTCCGAGCGGCTAACACCTGACCAACGCGCAAGAGGACAAGAGATAGCTGCAAAATATTTTGAGTCTGACTATCAGGATTGCGAATGAACAAACTACTAACAACAATAATCCTACTCTGCCTTTCCCAAGACTCAATCAGCACCCACAACCGTTACAGTCCAATGCCTATCCACTGGCTTTTCGGCTCTATGTCGCAACGTCCACACACTGATCCCTAGTAACCGTCCATCGCACCCCTATACATACTATTTTTGACGAATGGTTAGTTAATTTTGACGGAGCAATATTAAGGTAAAGGGGAATAAAAGATGAACTGGAGCGAAAGTTCGAACGCTGATAATCGAGCCTGCCTGCTATATGAATATGGCTGTCATGAAGGTAACTATGGTATGTTAAATATTCTTCGCGGCCAGCGGATGAAGGAACGGCGAGGAGAATAATTTCTAGTAACATCCTTTTTCGGAGGAAACCATGAAAAAAGAATTGGTAGCTCTTATCACTACTCTAGCTGTTTTCTTAGTTCCAACACAGGCTGTTGGCCAAGATGATTTCCCGCGCACGCTATCTGGTAAGCCGGACTTCAATGGTAACTACGACATCTCCACGCTCACACCATTCCAGCGCCCGAGTGAATATGGCAATCGCCTGCATCTAAACCAAGAAGAAGTACAGGCACTACGAGATCGTGAAATGAATGTCCGTTCCAGTGGCTCTGAACTCAGCAATCCTGACCGTAGCGCTCCAACGCAAGGTGGAGATATTGGTTCCTATAACGATTTCTGGTTTGACCGTGGCAGTGATGGTTTTACTATCGATGGACAGTACCCAACTTCGATCCTGACCTATCCCGAAGATGGTCGCATGCCTGCTCGTACCGCCGAAGGTCAAGTTAAGGCCGATGCTGCACCGAAATTTGCTTGGCCTGAAAAGGACGGAGCCTGGTGGTTAGAGACTGGCGATCAACCCTATGACGGTCCTGAGAATCAAACCTTGGGGGTGCGCTGCATCTACCAGCCGCCTGCGACCATTCCAATTAGGCCGCTGGTTTATAACAATTTAAAAACAATTGTTCAGACCGAAGACTACCTGATGCTCAATATTGAGTGGATGCATTGGTCACGAATAATTCGCATCGATGACAAAGAGCACATGCCAGCTACCCTCGCCACCTATGATGGTGATTCAATCGGCTGGTGGGAAGGTGACACTCTTGTAGTAGAAACAATTAATTTCATGGATCAGCCCCATCAACCCGCTGATCGCAAAGTAATTGAGCGTTTCAGGCCAAACAATGGCAGTGGATTGGTGTACAGCTTTAAGGTAGAAGACGCTGATTATACGGATTCCTATAGCGGCGAAATGGTTTGGCCGAATTCAGACCAAGCTAACTATGAGTATGCCTGTCACGAAGGTAATCATGCCATGGCTGGAACGCTCGCGGGCGCTCGGGTACAGGAAAGAGAGCATCGTGAACAGAATGATTCGGAAGATTAGATCAAGCTTCAAATTTAGAGTAACTGACCATCTTACTCGCATTCAACAGGACATAGCCTTCTTTCATAGATGATCAGATACCTAACTCTCGGTGGGCGTGTGCAATGCACCCAGTGTAATGCACTGTTGAAACGGACTCGGAACTAGCTCTTTATTAATCTGTCCTAGTACGCTGGTTGGGAGAGAGGTGCTTCCATCCGCCATAAACGGTTTTAACGAATTTATCTTCATATTAATTTATTTATGATTGTGCCGCTAGAAATATCTAGTCAAGAAATAGAGGTCCACTTGATGTTTGGGGTTTTTTTTACCTTCAATAGGTTTCATGCTCTTTTCAGTATAACGCGCTTAAACATTATAATTTTAGCAAATGTGTTCATGTTCGATCTCGGTTCTATAGCGGCTAATGAAAACAGAGTTAAGAGTTTTGAAGGTCATGCATATGAAGTGGTTAGTGTGCCTATGACCTGGAGCGAGGCAGAAGAACATGCAAAGCAAAAATTAGGCATGTTGGCAAAAATCAATTCTCTGCAAGAAAATGTCTTTCTTCAGTCGCTGATGTCTCAGATAACAACAGCGGCTCAAGACGGAGGGGGGGCGAAATATTTTTGGTTAGGCGGGTCCGATTCAATTCTTGAAGGCAGCTGGCAGTGGGTTGATGGCACCAGAATCGATTCATCCTCTATTACTAATCGGGCTCTATGGGGTCAGGGGCCAGGGTTTGTAACAGGCTCAAGTGAACCCGATAATTTTATGGGCAACCAAGACTGCTTGGCAATGGGTCTCGAAACATGGCCAAAAGGTGCCGAGGCGCTGAACTCCCTTGGTGCAGCTGGACAGTGGAATGATATTTCATGCTCAAATAAATTAGGTTTTGTAATTGAATATGACGTTAGTGCGAGTTTTAAAGACGGGGCACTGCAGGTAAAGCATCTAACTGCCGGCGATAAAAAATATTCCGCTTCTTTTCAACTGGTGAGTCAAACGACTTACAACCCTAATGAGAGATGTTGGTTGCTTTCTTCTGTATGTTTTAAACTCACTGCTGCCGGTGAAACGAGTTTGCCTACAACAAACACAGCGAATTATTTTTCAGACAATATATTAAAAATTACCAAATTAGAGTATGAGGGCAAAGTCTATGAACTTGACCTAGAGCTCATTGACTCTGAAAATTTGATATTTGAGGCAACCCAAGCCAATCTGACGAGCTCTATTCAGACTTTCCCTTCTGACTCCTGGATAACTGCGACTCCAGATAGTGTGGGTATGGATGCTGCTAAACTGCAACAAGCGATAGATTATGCGTTCAACGACGTGACGGTAGATGGAAAGCTCACGTCGCAAAACACGCAAGGCGTGGTTATCATTCGACATGGCGCCATAGTAGCAGAAAAATATGCGTCAGATTCAGCTAAGGAAAGTATCGCAACTTCTTGGTCTACCGCCAAATCCTTTACAAGCGCCTTAATGGGGATAGCTATAGACAAGGGCTATGTCTCTTCAGAATATGTTCCGGCAGCAGAATTTATCACCGAGTGGGCCGGTGATGATAGAAAAAATATTACCATAAAAAACTTACTTCAAATGTCTTCAGGTCTGATTCGGGGAGGTACTTCAAGTTATGGAGATGGGACAATTATGTATATTGGGCTAGAGGATGACGAGGGGGTATCAGATCCTGATAGGCCTGTAGATAATCTATTATACAGCATAGATCGTGCCATAGACCCAAACAGGGCGCCTTGGTTAGGTGCACCGTATAGCTGGAATTATCAAAATGCAGATAGTCAACTTTTAGGCGAAATTATCGAAAGGGCGACCAACACCAGTATTTATGATTTTGCCCAAGATGTTTTGTTTAATAAATTGGGAATCAATGCTGGTTGGTGGACAGATGAATTCGGGAATTACATGTCTTATTGCTGCCTTGATATGACGACTCGAAATTTTGCAAGGTTTGGACTTCTCTATGCGAGAGAAGGCAAATGGAATACAGAGCAAATTGTTTCACAAGAATGGGTTGTAAAATCTACTGCCCCATCGGTATGGTTATCGGATTCAATTACTTATGGATATGGATACCAATGGTGGCCTGATGATTCAGGTGATTGGTTTTTCTCGATAGGCAGCCGCATGAACAATATTTATATTCACCCTAGTCTCGATATTGTTGTGGTTCGAAATAGCTCTTTGGAACTTGTAGGAGAAGGAAAAAGTCGTGCTAACGGCGCTTACCACGATACAAAATTCCCAGCGGTATGGGATCATAATGCTTTCTTTCAACCTATAATTGATTCTACAAAATGTTTTGAGTCTGACTATCAGGATTGCGAATGAACAAACAACTAACAACAATAATCTTACTCTGCTTTTCTGTGCTTGCCAGTTTCTCAATGGCCGCCGAGTATCGCTATTTAAATCCGGTTGTGTTTCAACGATTTGAAAATACAGGGACGAATGTAGCGACACCAGACATCCCGGGTTTCTACAACGGTGCAAGCATTTGGGTAATGGAGTCTGATGGAACTAGACTTTCAATGCTAAGACATCCGGGGCGAGGGCTTTCGGCAAAACACCTTGATCACCCCTCAGTAACCAGTGACGGCCAGTTCGTGATCTATGCAGAATTTGACAGCGCAGAAATAGGGACACGTGGAATTGGTCGTTTATATCAAGAAGACCTCCAATCCGGAGAGCGTACGGTATTGCGAGAAAAGACTGGTTGCTCACTGCACCATGCTTCGCTCTCGTTGGATGACGAAGTACTTACGTATTCACAAGACTGTAACACTGAACATTCACTGGTGACTGAAATAGGCAACATGGTGATAATAATTAAACCTGTTCCAGCCGGCAGTCGGGTAAGTAATGGTTTAAGTGCAGGAAATAGTGTTGTTTATCAGAATGAGAAACCGAATGATCAACAAAATAACCGAACAATCTCTATCATACTCACAGAATTCGATAATCAGGGAAACAGAACAGATCGCAATATTTCAAGCTGGGAATTTCGAAATAGACGCGCAGCAATCTCTCAGGATGGTAGCGTTGTTGCTTGGCAAACCAACTCCACCACGGATGGAGGTAAAGACGACATTTTGCTTCTAGATTTAATAAAACCCAACGCTTTGCCGCGGAGAATCACACAGTCTCCCGAAAATGATGGCCACCCATTTTTTTCCCGTGATGGTGAATGGCTTCTTTTTGAATCGGATCGGACCGGTAATTGGGAAATTTTTAAAATACATATTTTTAGCGGCACAGTCACGCAGCTTACTGATGATTCAAGTTATGTGAGTACGCGACCTCGGTGGTAACGATCAGAGTGGAATAGCATTTGTATTATATCAAGGCTAATCATGAACAAACTACTAACATCAATAACCCTGCTCTGTTTGTCTGTTGCTGCTAATGCGGATATTTATTACTGTGAAGATACTATGGGAGTTTCTATAGATAGGTTTGATTTTGAGGCTTTGAATGATGATAACGATAATTTCATCGCACACAACTGGCTAATTGATACTGATAAGGGCTGGCGGCGTGCAGACAGCTCGTACTTTGGAGGGGTATGCGAAGTGCGTAAAGGCTATACAGTTTGTAGAGAGCGTAATATAGTTTTTGGAGAGGCAACTTTTGCGATCCATCCCGATGGCTCAAACTTCACTCTCGTATATCTCGATTACGGTTTGGATGTATTGGCATTTGTCGGAACCTGCACAAAGGCTTGATCATGCATAAACTATTATCATTAATAACCCTGCTTTTTTCCTTTACTGCTAATACAGATATTTATTTTTGTACTCAAATTTTTGGGGGGTTAAAGAAAATATTCGGCTTCCAGCTTCAGCGACTAAATAAATCTACGCTGTATGGATTATAGATACAGGAAAAAGCTTTATAAAAAAAGCTAGCGAGTATTGTACTCACTAGCTTTTTATAGACCTTAATTTTTAATTTTTATAATTTGATGAATGCTAATGCGTAATGAGGGTTCATCGGAATCACCAATTGGTGTTGAGTCGAGTCATAACACATAGAAGCAGCGCTAGGAATTCCCTGAGCGATAAGCTGGGCGTTGCCGTTAGTATCGATATGAGAAACACTGCCAAACATTACGCTGCTCACATACTTTGTCCCGTCCGGCAATATTACCACACCGTCGTTACCTCCTTCCACGGCATTTTCCTCTTTTACTACATCACCTGCTGGGTTGTAAGTGATTACAGCTGAGTCGCCTATATTCACGACAACGATATTACCATCGTTATCCATAGCAACTCCGTTCGGACTATTCAAAGGGAGACCTTCTGCAAATACTGAGACATCCCCGGCTGAAGAGATTTCATAAATCCTGCCTTCCCCAGTATCAGACAAATAAGCCGTTCCATCATCTGTCCCGGCTATGCCATTTATAAATCCGGCCCCAGGGATCGCAATTGATGCTATTGGCGCGCCTGTTCGCAAATCAAATGATCTAACGTG
>CAWKZI010000138.1:0-6264 GCA_963854365.1 Gammaproteobacteria bacterium | reverse complement strand
ATCAACCCAAACACTAATATGTTATACCTGCCCCTTGCCGAGATCTGCATGATGTTTGGGCCTACTAGTGACACTCGCTCCTTGTTGTCTACTGGCGTTTCGATTGCGGCTCAACCAATGCCAAATAGTGATGGAAAGTTTGGTCGGATACAGGCAATTGATTTGCAAACTGGTGAAATGGCCTGGACCTTTCGTGAAGTAGTGCCACCAGCATCTGCTACCTTATCAACTGGCGGTGGATTGGTTTTTGTCGGCACTTTGGATAATAGATTTGTTGCCTTTGATGAAGCCGATGGCGACATACTCTGGGAAAATGATCTTGGTGATATTCCCAATTCCTTTCCGATTAGTTATGCGGTGGATGGTAAGCAATACGTGGCTGTGGTTGTGGGCCAGCCTAGCCCATTCCACGCAAGTATTTGGATGGGTATGGTGAATGAATTTCTTGGTGATAACAGTCCGTTACTTGGACATACACGCAGTGGTCCGGCTATCGTTGTTTATGCTCTGGATGACTAATTGCTTAGCACTGTGCAAATTGTAAAAGTATAAAAAGAAATAGAGAGTGTTGCTGGCAACTTCTATTCGATGAATAATTCTGTTCCCTTTTTACTTCCTTCCTGCAGTTACTCTCAGCTACTCTTAGGCTCGATTAATTAGCCTTAATCTTTTCAAAGATTCTTAAGTTATCTTAACGAATGTAAACCGAGAGAAAATCATGGTTGATAAAACACAGTTAGAACCCTTGCCAGCAGCTGATTGGGACAGTTCCTTAACATCAATTATCGACGAGATGAATGGCGAACCGCTAAATGTGCACAAGTTGATGGCGAATAACCCAGCCTTGCTGAAAGCCTGGTGGAATTTTCGCAATTACTCGGTGACGGGCGGAGCGCTTGGGAGGCGGTTGGGTGAGTTGGTGATTTTGCGTGTGGCAGTGCATATGAGAGCTTGGTATGAATGGGCATCTCATGTAGAGCGATCATTAGCCTGTGGCATACTTATGGACGAAATCGAACGGGTCAGAAAAGTTGCTCCTCAGGGTGTTTTCCAGGAGAGTTGGGAGGAGAGTGAAGCCTTGTTGCTTGCTGCAGTGGATGAGCTAATTGCCAATCAGAGATTATCACCAGCCTCGTTACAAAAGCTAAAAGTGCACTATGATGATCGACAGCTGATGGACCTTATGGCGATACACGGTATGTATATTATTCTAGGCTGTATGATTAATACATGGGGACTTGAGCTGGACACCGAAGTAAAGGTGAAGCTGCCGGCAATGGCAGACCAACAACAATTTGAGGCTGAATCATTTTAGGTGTGTGGCTTTTAATTACGTGAATAATTAGTTGTGTAAGTAAAGGTAGTAAATAATCCATGACCGGATATCAATCGATTTTCAAAGATGACCTTTTTGCTGGGCAGAATATCCTCATCACAGGCGGCGGCAGTGGTATTGGCCGTTGTATTGCCCATGAACTGGCCGCTCTGGGTGCGCAGGTTATTATCACTGGGCGTAAGCAAGAGAAGCTCGATGCTGTTGCCACAGAAATCACTCAGGATGGAGGCCTCGTGCAAACACAGACCTTCGACATTAGAGACGAGGACATTGTTAGAGACAATGTCGCTGCAATTCTGTCTCGAGTTGGAGTGATTAATGGTTTAGTTAACAACGCTGGCGGGCAATTCGCCGCGCCCTTAAAAGACATCTCACAAAAAGGTTGGGAAACCGTCTTGCGTACTAATCTTACCGGCGGATTCTTAATGTGCCGTGAGGTATTGAATCAATCTATGAGTGAAAGTGGCGGGGCCATTGTGAATATGGTGGCAGATTTTTGGAATGCCATGCCTCGTCTTGGGCACTCTGGTGCCGCACGTGCCGGGATGGATAATTTCACCAAAACCGCGGCAATGGAATGGGTTCATTTTGGCGTGCGCGTTAATGCTGTGGCGCCGGGCTTGATAGCTACTAGCGGCCTCGATACCTATGATGAAGAACATAAAGCAACCATTCGCAGCCGGGCGCAGAAAATTCCGGTCCGGCGCCTAGGTACAGAATCGGAAATCTCGGCAATGATTTTATTTCTACTTTCGCCAGCGGCCAATTTCATCACCGGAGAAACTGTGCGTGTGGACGGCGGCGCACCGAATATGACGATAAATTATGATGTTCCAGACCATCCAGAAATCGAGCCGTTTGATGGCTTTCATCGCTCCGTTAAACCGAATCTGTCTCATAAATAAATACGTTCAACCTAAAGGATAGCCGCCATGCAGACAGAAAAAAAATCAGGGATAACACTCTGGGGTGCAGGGACGGCTCGCACTATGCGGCCTGTATGGGTTGCAGAAGAGCTGGGCCTGAGCTACCGGCTGACGGCGATTGGTCCGAGAACCGGTGAAACGAAAACTCCACAATTCTCACAGCTTAACCCTAAGCAGAAAATCCCCTTCTATACTGATGAATATATTCAGTTGTCTGAGAGCGTTGCTATTTGTCGCTATCTTATTAAACGACATGGAAGCGAATCTACATTGCTGCCACCAAAAACTATTGAACAGCAAGCGAAGGAAGACGAATGGGTTAGTTTTATTTATGGTGAATTGGATGAAACTAGTCTCTACGTGATTCGCCGACATGAAGCGCTTGCTGGTATTTATGGCGAGGCACCGAATGCAATTAGAGCAGCTAAGGAGTATGTTCTAAGACAGCTCAAAATAGTGGAGAAATTTCTAAAGGGTAAAGAATTTCTTTTAGAAGAGCACTTTTCTTTGGCGGATGTCTTTCTAACTACTTGCCTGGACTGGGTTCACCTCTATGGTATTGCAATGCCCTCCTCCTTGCGGGATTATCGAGCCACCATCAACCAGAGACCAGCTTACGTAAAAGCGCGCGTGATTAATTACAACGCTAATTAAACCTAACACAATAGTTAAGACAAAAACTAAAACAAGAGCCAGAAGGAATCTTCATGGGGCCGTTAGCAGGCATAAAAGTAGTAGACCTCACCAGCATGGTTTCAGGGCCTGTTGCTGCCATGATATTAGGTGACCAAGGTGCTGACGTAATTAAAGTCGAACCAATACATGGTGAGCAGATGCGCAATCTAAGCGAGCCTCATAATGGCGTAGGCAGTTCGTTTTATTCCTGCAATCGAAATAAAAAATCCCTAGCCTTAGACCTCAAGAGCAACCCAGGCAAAGACATTCTCTGGCGACTCATCCGCACAGCAGATGTTTTAATACAAAACTTCCGGCCCGGCGCTATGAAGCGAATGGGTTTTTCTGACGAACAAATTCAAAAAGAAAACCCAAAGCTTATTTATGTTTCGATAAGTGGTTTTGGTGAAAACGGCCCCTATGCTCATCAACGAGTGTATGACCCAATTATTCAAGCTCTGTCGGGAGCGACGGATATCCAGGCGGATCGCGATACCGGTGAGCCCGCGATGTTTCGCATTATTCTCGCGGACAAAGTGTCTGCGCTAACTGCAGCACAAGCAGTCTCAAGCGCACTTTTTCATCGTGAGCGGCACGATGAAGGACAGCACATAAAGCTTTCAATGTTAGATGCCACGATTGCCTTCTTCTGGCCGGAGGGCATGAAAGGCCTCACCTATGCAGAAAAAGAAAGCGACCCCTCCAAATCGCAGACTTCAATCAACCTGATCTATGAAACACAGGATGGATATATTACCGCTGGAGTTGTATCTGATAAGGAATGGGTAGGGCTCTGCAAAGCATTCAATCGTGATGACTTGATTACCGATGAGCGGTTCACCACCTCTGTAGCTCGACGACAGCACATAAAGGAACGCAGAGAGGTAACTAGCAGCGAGATTGCCAAATGGACTACAGCAGAGATCCTTGAACGGCTGGATGCTAACGATGTTCCAAGCGCTCCATTATTAACCCGAATAGAATTACTCCAACACGAACAAATTCTGGCAAGCAATACGATCTCTAGAGAATTTATTGAAGGTTTCGGCGAAGTACGGCAAGCGATGCCGGCAGCGAAATTTCAAGTGACCGAAAGTTCTTTACGGTTGCCCGCACCAAGACTAGGTGAGCATAGCCTGACGGTACTTCAGTCTCTTGGCTTTGGTGAGGCTGAATGTGAGAACCTTATAAACGAAAAAGTGGTGATACAGAGCTAGCTGACTTATTGGTGAGATTACAATCTAATACACAAGAATTGCACATCGATATTTAGAATCGTACACAGAGTTACTTATAGTTAATAAAGAAAAACATAAAAAGGAATAAAGAGGATTAACCATGAATAGTAAATTTCTAAGAATTATTTATATCACCACGGCGATATTTTCCTTCAGCCTTGCAACTGCCGCGGACAGTTTCCCTATTGTAAAGCCTGAAGATGTTGGTTTTTCATCAGAACAGCTAAATAAGATTGAAAGCTACTTTGCCAGCCGAGTCGAGAAAGGAGAAATCGCCGGAATGGTCACTTTAGTGGCCCGCAAAGGAAAGGTTGCCCATTTCAGCGCAGTGGGCTATCAGGATGCGGAACAAGAAATCCCCATGGAGTTAGATACGCTATTCCGCATCTATTCCATGACCAAACCAATCGCCTCAACTGCTTTGATGATGTTGTATCAGGATGGCTTGTTCCAGATGAACGACCCTCTTTCTAAATTTATTCCGGAATTTGAAAATTTACGGGTACTGCGAGACCCAAGCGGGCCATTGGATGATACCGTTGCCTTAAACCGCGAACCTACAATACAAGACGTTTTACGCCACACAGCAGGGTTCTCTCATGGCTTAGGAAATAGTGATTACGACAAAGCCTTTGTTGAGCTAGGCATATTCGGCACAGAGACCTCCCTAGAAGAAATGATGACTGCCCTGTCAAATATTCCTTTGATGAATCAACCGGGTTCACAATGGCGCTACAGCGTAGGACCTGATGTGGCACTCCGATTAGTGGAAGTCATTTCTGGAATGCCTGCAGACAAATATCTGGAAGATCAAATTTTTTCTTTACTAGGCATGAGTGACACAGGTTATGTAGTGGACTCAGACAACGCGCACAGGTTGTCCCCTATCCACTGGAAAAAAGATGGTAAGTTTGTACCTATTGACGAAAACCATGGCCATCCACCCGGAGGTGTGCTCTCGCAACCTTGGTCGGTTAACAGCTATACCTTTGACCATGAATTCAAAGGCGGCAGCCTCGGTTTAGTGTCAACTACCGAAGACTATTTCCGCTTTGCTCAGGCCATCCTTAACGGGGGTGAGTTAAATGGCGAACGCATAATCGGTCCAAAGACGGTTGAATTCATGAGCAGAAACCATTTGAGTGAACAACAAGGAAGTACATTCCGTCCCGGGCTTGGTTTTGGTTTAGGCTTTGCCACGGTTAAAGATCCTGCCAGTGCGGGCTATCCTGCATCAGAAGGTACTTTTTACTGGGCTGGCGCAGCCGCAACTAATTTCTGGATTGATCCGGTTGAAGAGATAGTAGTGGTATCTATGACACAGCACATGGGAGTTAGAGAGACCGGAGCTCTGCGGGGAGAGTTGAGCGCTATTGTCTATGGGGCCTTAATCGAATAGTACGTTTAGAGTTAGAAGAAGTCGCCCGTCACAAAGCAGCCCTCTTAAACCGCAATTAATTTGAGGCAGGAATCTATAAAAAAGACGTAAAGACTAACAAATAGTCGCTACGCCTTTTTCTAAATCACTGTCGCGGGTAAATCAGGACTCGACGTGAAACAACTTATTGTATATTGACCAGGACCCATCAGTCTTGAGAAAGGAAAGCGTGTCGAGAAAGGTCATGCCGAGATAATCGTCGCGCACTCTGGCTACAGCCGTGTCACCGGCAATTTCAAGCGATACTATATCAAGCACTTCGGGTTCTCCATTTTCCTTTGGCGAAGGTTGCTGCGCTTCGACAAAACCAGCAAAGTCCTCCACCGTCATTTCATGAAAGCCATCCGGCAAGTATCCTGTTATCCGGGCATTTGAATGGAAGGCTTGTCGAGCTTTATCGGGATCGGACTCATACATGCATTCGAAGTACATTTTTATGACGTCCTGAATTTGATCCTGCTCCAACATGTTTGACTCCTATTATTTAAAATTTGACCTAATCTTCCGAACCGTTCTGTTCACGATGTTCTCTCTCTCGGACCCGAGCGCCAGCAAGCGTGCCAGCCATAGCATGATTACCTTCGTGGCAAGCGTATTCATAATTTGCTTGGTCTGAGTTCGGCCAAACCATTTCGCCGCTATAGGAATCGG
>CAWKZI010000137.1:0-6277 GCA_963854365.1 Gammaproteobacteria bacterium | reverse complement strand
CTTTCAGCGCAGTTAATCTAATGGTAGTAAAAACTACTTTAGATCATAATCGGCTCCGGGGAACCGAAATCGTTTTGCTGTTTCAATAATTGAGATTAATTTAAAGAAGCTGGGCTATGCAAAAAAAACCAGACAAGCGGTTAGGTAATCATTCAGAGCAACAATCCGAGAATCTTTCTCAATCAGAAGCTAATAATCAGGGAAAACATCTGAGAAAAATTAGTCGAGCGAGGACCAGGTTGCTCGTTTGCTTTTTAACCTTGCCAGTTTATATAGGTGCACTTTGGATATTGCTGAACAACGGACGAAGCGTCGAGATGTTTATGTTGGTTTATATGTTTTTGTGGGCAGGCTTTGCTGTTGATATGTCGATGCGCCGCTGCCCTGTATGTGAAAAACAATTTTATGTCAAAAGTATTTTATTGAATCTGGTTAGCCGAGACTGCGTCCACTGTGGCCTTGCTACAATTCCTGCTAATAATGGTTCTGGCTCTGAAAGCAAAAAGTTCTAGAATTTCATTGCCCAGCACCTTACATTAACGTAGAAATCTTTGGTTGCTTAATATGGTAGAAATCAATGCGTTTTCACCGCAACATCTAGCTATCAAGAAAAATGTTGATTTGTTCTGCTGCCAAACGACCTTCATCGATAGCTCGAACAATTAAAGACTGGCCACGGCGGCAATCTCCAGCGGTAAATATTTTCTTTCTTGAAGTTTGAAAACTTCCATAGTCAGCAAGATAGTTCGAGCGACCATCGAGTTCCAATTCAAGTTTGTCACTAATATAGTGTTCTGGTCCTAGAAATCCCATGGAGATAAAAATAAGGTCTGCTTCCCAGAATTTTACAGTGCCAGGCACCGCTTTAAAATTCTCATCTACTTCCACAGTGTTGATGCCAAGTAAATTGCCATCATCATCCCTGACAAATTCTTTGCCTGAGATTGAATAAACTCTAGGGTCTTGGCCATCACGTACGGCGGCTTCTTCATGGCCATAATCGACACGATGAATCTTCGGCCACAGTGGCCAAGGATTATCATTTGCACGTTCAATAGGGGGCTTGGGCATAATTTCAAAATTAACTAATGACTTGCAGCCATGGCGCAGTGACGTGCCAATACAGTCAGTACCTGTATCTCCTCCGCCTATTACGATGACATGTTTGTCTTTAGCAGAAATATAATTTCCGTCTTCCAGATTTGAATCCAATAAGCTCTTGGTGTTTTTTAGCAAGAATTCCATCGCAAAATGAATTCCATTGCCTCCTCTATTTGGAATCCTTAGATCTCTTGGGGTTGTTGCTCCGGTCGCCAACAGCAAAGCGTCATTCGTGCTAAGTAAGTCTTTTCCTGATACTGAATGCTTTCCCTCGCCGCCGACATCTGCATTAACGATAAATTCGACACCTTCTTCTCTAAGCAAGTTAACTCGACGATCAACTATTTCTTTCTCGAGCTTCATGTTCGGAATACCGTACATTAAAAGTCCGCCGACACGATCTTCCCGCTCATATACCGTTACCGAGTGCCCGGCAAGATTGATTTGAGCGGCAGCTGCTAATCCGGCAGGCCCTGATCCAACAATGGCTACTGTCTTACCAGTTCTAATGGCTGGAGGATTAGCTACAACCCAACCATTTGCAAAGCCCTTGTCGATAATGGCGCATTCGATATTCTTAATTGTTACTGCTGGCTCATTTACACCTAGTACACAAGATCCTTCGCAAGGAGCTGGACAGACACGGCCAGTAAATTCAGGAAAATTATTTGTTTTGTGTAAGCGATCAAGAGCTTCTTTCCAACGACCCTTATAGACTAGGTCATTCCATTCTGGAATTAAGTTATAAACGGGGCAGCCTTCATCAGATTGACAAAAAGGTACACCACAATCCATGCAGCGAGCGCCTTGAGTTGCAAGGTGGGCGTCATCATGATCAGTGTAAATTTCTTTGAAATCGACCAACCTCGCCATCGCATTGCGATAGGGTTCTGTCTTTCGATCGAACTCCTTAAAACCTGTTGGCTTACCCATCTAGCTTTTAACCTTTGGCAATTCTTGCCTCTTTGTGCTTCTACTAAGCAGCAGTTGCTGCGGCCCTTTCAGTAAGAACTCGTTTGTAGTCAGTCGGCATTACCTTGACAAATTGGGCCAGCGATTGCTCCCAATTGTTGAGTAGGGCGCTTGCCACAGGTGAGTTCGTATAATGATGATGATTCTCAATTAGCGTCTTCAATCCCAAAATATCTTCTGCGATACTCACTGATTCAAGCTCGAATGTATCTCGGTTACATTTCTTAGGGAATTCGCCATTCGGGTCCCAAACAAATGCTTCGCCACCACTCATGCCGGCACCAAAATTCCTACCGGTTCCACCCAAGATAACAATGCGACCACCAGTCATGTATTCACAGCAATGGTCACCGACGCCTTCAACCACTGCAGTAGCGCCACTATTTCGAACTGCGAAACGTTCAGCTGCAATACCGCGGATATAAGCTTCGCCGCTAGTTGCACCATAAAGGTTCACATTCCCAGCAATGACATTTTCTTCTGCTCTGAAACTACTCTGTTTAGGTGGATAAATAATAATCTTGCCACCAGACAGGCCTTTGCCTACGTAATCGTTGGCATCGCCTTCGATAGTTAGAGTGATTCCTTTGGCCAACCAAGCTCCCAGACTCTGGCCAGCAGATCCGTTAAGCTTAATATTGATGGTATCGTCCGGGAGCATTTTTTCTTGGAAGCGTTTAGCAACCTCATTAGAAAGCATGGTGCCCACTACACGATTAATATTAAGTACTTCATGTTCTATGTGAACTTTTTCACCAGTGGCTAGTGCTTTTTCCGCTAGTCGAATGAGTTCATTATCTAGCGCTTTTTCTAGACCATGGTCTTGGTCACGCGTCTTATAAAATTCAGTGCCTTCGAAGATAACTTTTGCTGGCTCTAGTAAGGCGCTTAAATCTAGGCCATTGGCTTTCCAATGGTTAATTGCATCATTTGTACTGAGCAAATCTACTCTACCTATCATTTCATTAACCGTCGCAACACCGAGTTCTGCCATGATGCCGCGCAGTTCTTCAGCAACCATGAATAGATAATTAACTACATGTTCAGGTTTGCCTTTGAATTTCTTACGTAATTCTGGGTCTTGTGTTGCAATCCCAACCGGGCAGGTATTCAAATGACACTTGCGCATCATGATACAGCCGAGAGTTATAAGCGGAGCAGTAGCAAAACCAAATTCTTCGGCCCCAAGTAATGCAGCAATAGCAATGTCGCGACCAGTTTTTAGTTGTCCGTCTGTTTGTAATACAACTCTTGAGCGCAAATTATTCATAACAAGAGTTTGGTGGGTTTCGGCAACGCCTAATTCCCAGGGTAGGCCAGCATGTTTAATTGAAGTAAGCGGTGATGCGCCGGTCCCTCCATCATGTCCTGAGATAACTAGGTGATCAGTTTTGGCCTTTGTTACACCAGCTGCAATAGTTCCTACGCCAATTTCTGCAACCAGTTTGACGCTTATTCGTGCCTCACGATTGGCATTCTTTAAGTCATGAATAAGCTGAGCGATATCCTCGATCGAATAAATGTCGTGATGAGGCGGCGGGCTTATTAACCCTACTCCAGGCGTGGAGTGACGAATGCGAGCAATATTGTCGTCGACTTTCCCGCCGGGTAATTCACCACCTTCGCCAGGTTTTGCACCTTGAGCAATTTTGATTTGTAATTCGTCGGCATTGGTCAGATACCAGGCTGTTACACCAAACCTGCCAGATGCCACTTGTTTGATTGCGGATCTTTTTGAATCACCATTCGATAGAGGATTGAAGCGTTCTGGGTCTTCTCCACCTTCACCAGTATTAGATTTTCCGCCAAGGCGGTTCATGGCGATAGCTAGGGATTCGTGGCTTTCTTCTGAAATGGAACCAAAGCTCATGGCTCCAGTCGCAAATCGTTTTACGATTTCATTGGCTGGTTCTACATCGTCAATCGAAATGGATTGTTTGATATCCTTTCGAAAATTTAGTAGCCCTCGAAAAGTGCAACGGCGTGTGCTGTCTTCATTAGAATACTTGGCAAACTCAGCATAAGCTTCTGCGCTATTATTGCGAGCAGCAACCTGAAGATTAAATATACTATTTGGGTTCCACATATGGGCATCACCACCGGTGCGCCAATGGAAATCGCCTGGATTGGATAATACAGGAATTCTGTCACTATCTTTTATTGGAAAGCCAATGCTATGCCGACGTTTTGATTCTTCGATTAGTGTTTCAAAATTGATGCCTTGGACTCTGCTGGCAGTGCCACTAAAACAGCGTTGGATTATTTCATCCGCTAATCCTACTGCTTCAAATATTTGTGCGCCTTTATAGGACTGCAATGTCGAAATACCCATCTTTGCCATTACTTTGAGCATGCCTTTTTCCACGCCTTTCTTATAACCGGCTACTAATGCTTCTTCGTTAGAGTATTTGTCACCCAGCAGACCATCTTTTTGGGCATGCCATAGAGCTTCTAATGCCAGATAAGGATTTATCGCGTCCGCACCATAACCAGCGAGCAAACAATGATGATGCACTTCTCTCGCTTCACCTGTTTCTATTACAATGCCTATTTGAGTTCGCTGTTGATTTCTTACTAAGTGGTGGTGAATCGTGCCACAGGCAACTAGGGAGCTCAGTGGAATTTTCGAAGCTGAAGTTTTTCGATCAGAAAGAATTAGAAAAGCATAACCTGCATTGATTGCCGCATCTGCCTCGAGGCATATCCGGTCCAATGCGCTTTGATAGTCATTGCCTTCAGTGCCATCAAAAGTAATATCTAACACTTGCGAGCGCAAGCCCTGGTAGTCCATATGCTTGATGTCAGCCAATTGCCTGTTAGATAGGATTGGATGTTCCAAGGTTAATCGATGGGCTTGCTCAGGGGTTGTTTCCAGCAAATTCCCTTCAGGTCCAATCTGACAGCGAAGAGACATCACAACCTCTTCACGAATAGAATCGATTGGAGGGTTTGTTACTTGTGCAAACAGTTGCTTGAAATAGTCGTAAATCATCCGTGGCTTGTCGGATAAACAGGCCAGCGCAGAATCATTTCCCATTGACCCCAAGGGGTCACGTGCCTCAGTTACTAGTGGCACTAACATAAACTGCATAGTTTCGGTGGTATAACCGAAAGCCTGCATGCGTTGCAGTAGGTTCTCTCCATCTAAAGAAACTGCATTGCTGGTACCAGCAATATCAGCAAGGCTAATTCGCTGCTCTGCCAACCACTCACCATAAGGACGTTTGGTTGAAATAATTTGTTTAACTTCTTCGTCAGGAATGAGGCGACCTTGCTCGAAATCTAATAAAAACATTTTGCCCGGTTGCAAGCGGCCTTTTAATTTAACGTTAGCAGGGTCTACCTGCAAAACTCCTACTTCAGATGCCATGATTACCTTGTCATCATGAGTAACATAGTAGCGAGAAGGGCGGAGTCCGTTTCTATCAAGGACTGCACCTATGTATTGCCCGTCAGAAAAAACTATTGAGGCTGGGCCGTCCCAGGGTTCCATTAAACCTGAATGGTACTCATAAAAGTCTTTCTTGCTTTGCTCCATATTTACATCTGATTGCCAGGCTTCTGGAATCATCATCATAGTTGCTTCAGCGAGTGAGCGGCCGGAAAGCAACAAGAATTCGAGTACCGCGTCGAAGCAGCCTGAATCTGAACAATCAGCATCTATTACTGGGAAGATAGATTTTAGTTTGTCGCCGAACGCTTTAGTTTCAACTTTGCCTTGGCGAGCAGCCATCGAATTGACATTGCCGCGCAGGGTATTGATTTCTCCATTGTGACTCATGAATCGATTTGGTTGTGCTCTATCCCAGGATGGAAAAGTGTTAGTACTAAAACGAGAATGCACCATCGCAAGGTGAGTTTCGAAATCCGTATTCATTAAGTCTTGGTAAAATGGAAACAATTGCCCAGGAGTTAACATGCCCTTGTAGACAACTACCTTATTAGAAAGGCTACAGGCGTAGACTTGTTTTGCTTCAATGAGCGATTCGTCGTTGCGTAATTGATGAGTAAAGCGTTTACGAATTATGTAAAGTTTTCTTTCAAAGTCTAGTTGTTCGAGCCCATCTGAAGCAGCTATAAAAAGTTGTTGGATAAAAGGCTGCGCCATTCTTGCGGCTGGACCGACATCTGCACTATCTGGATCGACAGGAACATCTCGCCAACCCACAAGAATCTGATTTTCGTCGGCGATGATTGCATTGAT
>CAWKZI010000136.1:0-6279 GCA_963854365.1 Gammaproteobacteria bacterium | reverse complement strand
CCATAAAGAATTTTTCCTGGGCGCCGTCCAGAATGTTGCCCGTTCTCGACCACGACTTCGCCATTAACGAGAACGAACTTCATTCCCGTTGCATATTGGTGTGGATCCTCAAAGGTTGCCTTGTCTATTATTTCGTTTGCATCAAATATCGCCACATCGGCAAAATAGTTCTCACTCAATATACCTCTGTCTTGAATACCCAGACGGCGAGCAGATTGGCTACTCATTTTGCGCACCGCTTCCTCTAAAGTAATGACACCACGTTCACGAACATAATGTCCGAGTACTCTGGCGAATGTTCCATATTGTCGTGGGTGGGGAGTGCCTTCGCCAAAAATACCAAGAGGGCCATCGGACCCAATAGCAGTTGCCGGATGGCGCATAATTCGATCGACATCGTCAGGACCGATAGCATGATAGACTGCAGTCGCGCCACCGCCTTTAATTATTTCGAAAACAACTTCGGCAGCATTTTCTGGTGAAGGCTCCATACCTGCCTCAATACTTAAATCAGCAAGGTTTTTCCCTGCCATTGAAGGGTCCCAGGAATTTCTCGAAATAAATACATTCTTGGGATCACCTCCGCCTCGATCGTAGAGAATTTTCTCTACAACTTCATTCTTGATTGTCTGCCGAGTTTCCTGACTATCAATGCGAGCAATCATTTGGTCTCTACCACCTTCTTGAGCCCATTGCGGGATCAGTGCTGTGATACCAGTTTGAGAGGCGGTGTAAGGATATTGATCAATAGTGACATCAACCCCACGAGCTCGGGCTTCATCAACAAGCCTTAAACTCTCCACGCTTGAACCCCAATTCTCAACTCCGATTACTTTGTGATGCGTGATTTGTACGGGAATATTCGCTTCTTCACCAATACGGATGGTTTCATTAACCGAGTCTAGTAACTGTGCCGCCTCTTCACGCATGTGGGAGATGTAAATACCATTGTATTTTGCTGCAACTTTGGAAAGCTCGATGACCTCCTCTGTGGGTGTAAAACTGCCAGGAACATAGAACAAACCAGTTGAGATACCCAGTGCGCCTTGCTCCATCGCGTCTCTTACCATGGTCTTCATTCGTTCCATTTCAGAGGGAGTAGCATCACGGTCTTCACTGCCAATAACTTGTGAGCGAATGGTTCCTTGGCCTACGAAAACACTCCAGTTAGGGCTAATCTGTCTATCGATGATCGCTTGGTAATGTTCATCGATGGGGAAAGGGGAAGTGCCATCATTACCTTCAGTTAGGGTGGTTATGCCTTGGAGTAAGGCGCTCTCAGCATTTGGAACATCGAATATGCCACGAATGGCATGGGTGTGTGGATCAATAAACCCCGGAGAAACAACCAGCCCAATCGCATCGATACTTTTGTCTGCGCTGGCCGATGATAAATCACCAATCTTGATGATTCGTTCGTCGTCAATTCCTACATCTGCTATATACCAAGGATTGCCAGTGCCATCGATAATTTTGCCACCACGAATAATAATGTCGTAGTTGTCCTGTGCCCCCGCCGACCAGAATGCTAGAAAACAAACTAAGAGGATTAACTTTCTAGCATTCATTTGCTGGAATTCCTGATTTTATGGACATAGTTTTTAATTGACTACCAAATCCGAACACGTTCTTCTGGAGCTAGATACATGGCATCGTCAGGCTGAACATCGAAAGCTTCATACCAAGCGTCTATGTTTCTCACCACACCATTAACTCGGAATTCAGCTGGGGAGTGGGGGTCAGATTTAATCTGGGTAACAAGAGCATCTTCGCGAATCTTGCCTTTCCAAATCTGTGCAAAGGCTAGGAAAAAGCGTTGATCACCAGTCAGGCCATCGACGATCGGTGCCTCTTGTCCGTTCAAGGCTTTCTTATAAGCACGATAGGCAATTGAAATTCCACCAACGTCACCTATGTTTTCTCCAAGAGTAAAATTGCCGTCGATGAAGTTACCAGGCACTGGTTCGTAGGTATCGTACTGAGCCGCCAATGCTTGAGCTCTCTCATCGAAGTTTGCTCGATCGCTATCTGTCCACCAGTTTTCTTGAACCCCTAAGTGATCGAATTTAGAACCCTGGTCATCAAAACCATGTCCCATCTCATGGCCAATTACTGCGCCTATACCCCCGTAGTTAACTGCTATATCTGCGTTGGGGTCAAAGAAAGGTGGCTGCAAAATAGCGGCAGGAAATACAATTTCATTAAAGGACGGATTGTAGTAGGCGTTTACTGTTTGTGGCGTCATGAACCACTCTTCGCGATTAGTGCTTTGGCCGAATTTGCTTAGTGCATCGCGATAATTAAATTCACGAACACTTTGCGCGTTAGCGAAAAGATCTTCGCGATTAATCTCGATTGCATTTAAATCTTTCCACTCATCAGGGTAGGCAATTTTCGGCCTGAAGGAAGCCAACTTCCGACGCGCCTGAGTTTTAGTTTCGTTTCCCATCCAATCTAGGCTATCGATGCTGTCACCAAGGGCTCTACTTAGATTCTCAACTAACTCTTCCATCTGTTGTTTTGCAGCTTGGGGAAAATATTCTAGAACGTAGATTTGCCCCAAAGCTTCACCTAGGCTGCTTAGCGACCCAACTCTCGCAACACCGCGTTCCCAACGTTCCCTTTGTTCTGGTACGCCATTAACAACTGTTGAATAGAATCTGAAACTTTCATCGTTAATTTCTTCAGAGAGTATGCTCGCGTTGTTACGAATCAGATGGTAGGTGAGATAGCTTTTCCAGTCTTCTATGGAAACAGAGTTCACTAGATTTATAATGGGGGACATGGCGCTTGGATAGGCGACATTTAATTCTTTAATATCATTGAAGCCTACTGCAGCGAAATAGCTATCCCATTCAAATTCAGAGTAAGTTGATTTAAAGTCGTCGTAGGACATTGGATTATAGGTAGCATCTGCATTTCGTCGCTCAGCTCGTGTCCACATGTGTTCAGCAATTTGGGTTTCCAGAGCCAAGATAGAGTCAGCTTTATCTTCAGCGTCATTGATACCTGCGAATTCAAGCATTTTGGCGAGGTGGCCTTGGTATTCCCCTCGAATATTCGAAAAACGCTCATCGTTTGATAAATAGTAGTCCCGGTCAGGTAGGCTGGTTCCTGTTACATAAACGCTGATTTGATAGCTATCAGGCTCGACTCGGTCAGAATCGATACCCCAGTCTAGAGGAGTTGACGTGACCTCAAGGGTCGAATTGCCAAATGCAGTTATCAAGTCTGCTACAGTTTCTATACTGGCAATTCTGGCGAGCCCAGGGCGCAGGGGGTTAATGCCTTGGCTATTTAGGTCATCCACATTCATATAGCTGCTGTAATAGTCGGCTATCTTTTGTCCCAATGAATTCTGTTCCGGCTCTGAGGACGTCAGTTCGTCAATGATTACCCGTACTCTTTCATCTGACCGATCTCTGAGCTTGTCAAAAGATACATATCTGCTGCGATCAGCAGGGAGTTCAAAGGTATTGATCCAATGTCCGCTGGAATAGCGGAAAAAATCATCACCCGGCTTTACTTCCATGTCGCGACTGGTTAAGTCGACTCCGAAGTTCCCAAGTTCGGGACCAGAGCTGGTAGCGATTTCGGTAGGGGCCTGAATAGTTTCAGTAGTCTCAGGCATTGCGACGGATGATTCATCAGAGCCACAAGCTGTCAATAAACCAAGTAGGGGAAGAACTAATAATTTTAGTGACGATGACATTTTAATACCTCTATCGGTCGAACATATATTGTTGTAGTTGCTGATACGGATTCTGCTGTGGGTAGTAACAGATCTATACTGATTTGAGTGCCAATTAAATTTACAAAATTCTATTGAGAAGCTGGAGTATAGACTGATTTGGTTTTGGGAATAAGAGCTATGTGAATCCAGAAAAAGTTCAGCCCTTATAATTGGAGAAGCGAGGTTGTAAACTACCTTTTACTTGCATTGATGCCAGTTAAAATACAGGGCAGGAGAATTGCAGCCAATGAATAGAATAGATACTCCAGTAGAAACGTCGGGAAAGTTTAAATTTGCACGGTTTGTACTGACTGCGTTTGCAGCGTTACTGACATTAATAGTGGTAGCAATTGCCAATGCGCAGCAAAATCAAACACCAAATGGCATTGCTGATGATCGAGCCGGTGCCTATGCACTAACCAATGCCAATATTTATCAGCCAGATGGTTCCGTTCTTAGAGCAAGCACTCTACTCATCCGCGAAGGAAAAATTGTTCAAGTCGATGAGAGTCGCAACGTACCAAACGGTTATTTCGAAATTGACTTGGATGAGAAATATATCTATCCAGGTTTCATAGATATATATACAGAGTATGGAATTCCGCCTCTTGAAAGAGAGTCTGGTGGTGGTGGTGTTGAGAATTTATTTCCAAGTGATCAAGCATTTAATGTAAACGATGCCATCAAATCAAATTTTCGTGCCAGCACCACATTTGTCCCCGATGAAGAATTGCGTGAAAAATATCGTCGGCTGGGTTTCTCTTCGGTTCTAAGTTTACGAGGGGATGGAATTGCTCGCGGAACATCCGCACTTATCACGCTCGGCGATATGAACGCTAATGAATCAATCATAATTCCAGATGTTGCCGCTCACTACTCATTAAACAAGGGTACATCTACACAGCAGGTGCCTTCCTCCCTCATGGGGTCATTCGCTCTGCTTCGTCAGACGAATCTAGATGCCCAGTGGTTTGATGTTCAATCTCCACGACCGTTCACTGATGACAGTCTAGAGGCATGGAATGCAAATCAAGAATTACCTCAGATTATGGAAGTCAGTAATTGGCAGCAGGCCTTAACGGCAGATAGAGTCGGCGATGAATTCGAAACTCAATATGTTTTGAAGATGAGCGGCGATGCCTATAAGCAGGCAGAGCTTATCAGGAGGACCAGCGCTACGCTGATAGTGCCTCTAAATTTTCCAGAAGCGCCAAAGGTCGAAGATGTATTGGATGCGGAAGAGGTGGCATTCAGTGATCTAAAACATTGGGAATTAGCGCCGTTTAATCCAAAAATTCTCAATGAACACGATATTAACTTTGCCTTTACATCAAGCGAGGCAAACCAAGATTTCTGGAAAAATATGAGAACCGCCGTACGCAATGGCTTGCCAGAGGAGCAAGCCATCGCAGCCATCACCAGTATTCCTGCAGAAATCCTTGGCGCTGCAGATTTAGTGGGTCAATTGTCAGTCGGCGCTTTGGCAAATTTTGTGATTTCTTCAGACGCATTATTCGCCAAAGATGCGAGATTGCTTGAGAACTGGGTGCGGGGAGAACGCTTTGTCCTGGATGATGACCGGGACGACCGTAATGGCATTTATTCACTGAACATATCCTCTGTAAATAGTTCTGCTAACAGAGCAGATCAGCAATTTGAAGTGGAGCTAAGTTTTGCTGGTAATAAAGCGGCGGCAAAAATTCTTCTGGAGGGTGATGAATCCCGTGAAGTGAATCTCGAGCTTACAGATGATCTGGTTTCCTTCAATTTTGTTTTCGATGAGAGTGGCAATCGAGCTCGGTTGGTAGGCTGGTCCGATACTGACGGTTGGAGCGGCAACGGTAGGGCGCCAGATGGAAGCCAGTTGTCTTGGCAATTGCGGCAAAGTGGTGATTTAACTGTTAATGCCAATGAACAATCCAATGAAAGTGTTGCCAGTGGATTACCTGCTCCAGTTATTTATCCCTTTTCACCCTACGGTCGTGAGTCCGCGCCAGCACAAACAGATGTTTTAATACAGGGAGCAACAGTTTGGACCAATGAAGCAGAAGGCACCTTGGTCACAGACGTATTAGTAAGAGCCGGCAAAATTGCTGCGGTAGGCGATAATCTCCCAAGCGATGGTGCGACTCTAGTTGATGGGACAGGAAAACATTTAACGCCTGGCATAATCGATGAACATTCCCACATCGCATTGTTTAGCATCAATGAAACAGCAACTAATTCGAGCATGGTTCGAATGAAGGATGTGGTGAACTCTGAGAATATAAACATCTATCGAAATCTCGCTGGCGGTGTGGTTGCTGCGCAGTTATTACATGGTTCCGCAAATCCGATTGGTGGGCAGTCGGCGATAATCAAAATGCGTTGGGGGGCACCTCCGCAGGAATTATTGATTGATGGAGCCGATGAGTACATCAAATTCGCACTTGGTGAAAACGTAAAACGCAGCCGGAATCCCGCATCAATTCGCTATCCACAAACACGAATGGGAGTGGAGCAGGTATTTGTAAATGCTTTTTCTCAAGCTCTTGAATATGGGAAAG
>CAWKZI010000135.1:0-6314 GCA_963854365.1 Gammaproteobacteria bacterium | reverse complement strand
AATCATTTCCAGAAAATTTAACCGATCTAGCAATTTCTCTTGCTCGAAATACATCAGTAACTTTCAGTCGCAACTGCAGATTCACTCCTGGCTCAGCAACAAATAAAGTTTGAGCTTTGGGTAGGTTGGTCAGCGCGACATTATTATTGCCATAAATGCCAAAGTCAGCGAACCCGACAACAGTAAACCCCTTAGAATCAGAAAGAGAGCGGGTTAATAAACTACTTAATGCTGTAACGCTGACCTCGCTTCTGCCATAAATTCCTAACGAGCCTGCGAGCTGAGACCCCAAAATAATACCATTTTGAGTTTTGGCTAACGCCAAAAGTAATTCCGCATAACGCGGACTAGCATTACTAATAACATTAGCTTCCAGCAGAGGGTCTACTCCCCGGAGACGGACAAAGGAATTATTGCCTTGATGCCTAATCATGGCTTCCCCTTCTAAAAAGGGAGCCGCGGCAAGAACACTCCCTGACGAAAGTGCCAAATTCGCCTCCTCGCGCCAGTCCTCAGTAAAGTTATCTCCTGAGACAATTACGTGAGGCACTGATTTCAGTGCTTCTGTCCTGAGCACCGATATGGAGCCATTCATGACAGACAGCGCAACGATTAGGATCAATACACCAATACTGACACCCAGCATGGAAATGAGAGACACAAAAGAAAGGAAAAGATTTCGTTTTCGAGTAAGGCTATATCGCAAACCGATGAAGACAGAGAACGGTTTAAACATAGAACATTAGCCTTGAGAATTCAGTTGCTGATTTATCGTTAATCGCCACACATCAGCCCTTAGTTTGTAATAAAAGCCCGAACTAAGTTTGATCCGTATGACGCTGCAAGAGTCGTTGGACTGTTTTAAAACTGACAGGTATGATTGGAGTCGATACTTCGCTGGATATTGCGCGAAGTGATTTTCCCTCCTTTTTTAACTCCATAATTTTTCGAAGCACTCTTTGCTCTACATGGTTTTCAATGAGACGACCATTTTCATGAATCATGTAACCAAAGGGTCTGCTGCCGCCTAGATACCTCCCCTGTTTCCTTTGACGCTGCTTAACACTTTTAATACGCTCGGCGGATTTACGCTTTTCCAATCGGGAAAAGATAGTCGCAATCTTTTCAAAATTCACTTCAAACCTAGGGCTAGTGATATCGCCATCCAATTCTACGATATGCAACTCCACGGACTTCTCCCGCAGTTTATTAATGAGCTTTACAGCTTCATGACTAGAACTAAAAATCCGTTCAAGCCTACTGCACAAGAGAACATCACCGGCTTGTAATAGACCCAGCAAGTGTTTGCCATTCTCTCTTTTGCTAAATCCCAAAGCCCAGTTACAATTGGAGTCTCTAAACGTTTCTGTCAGATACCAGTGTTGGCGCAGACAATAAGTTTGAGCAGCTAAAAGCTCTGGTTCCAATAGTGCGTCTAATTCACCTTGGTCAAGACTTTCTTCTAATTCGGAAGTTCTACAATAAGAATATATAGTCATTTTCCTATTTCCTGCTCTATCAAGGCCACAAAGTTCCGTCCTGCATCAATTCGTAGTTTTATTATTTGCTACTACTAACTAGCTGACTACTCGCATAAACCAGGCAGTCGCGATGTCGGGATATTTATTTAAATACGACAAAATTGATCAAAAATCACTCAATTACTTAGGTCTGCCTTTATTTTCGCAGACTACCCCCTAATGTGTTTACCTTATGTGTCTTTGTATTGGCAAAGCCACTCGGGGCGGCTATTTTAACCACAGGTTTTTTCCTTTATCAAGCCAACTTAGATTTCTCATCACCTTAGAAGGGGAAATTCACAATTATTCTCCAAAATTTGCCGCAGGCTATTGTTTTTTAGCGAATTTTTAGCCCAACAAAACTAATATTGTGTTGAGTAGGTTTAGTATAACTGGTATGATCCTCCTTCAGGCGCTATTTGGATTTCAATAGCGAACATTGAGCGACGGTCATTAATTGTCAACGAACTCAATCAGATTGTGTCCTCAGCTGCCGATAGTGTTATTGCAGCGCCATTTGACACTGTTTATAACGCCATCACTGGCGACCGAGGTGGGCTCTTAACTCCGTAAGACTAATGATTCAATTAGCCGAAAGTTACTGAGACCCCCCATAACAGAAATTATGAACGTCCTGCCCTTACTAGGCACGACTATAAAACTAGAAATAGTAAATTCAGGAATTCCTATTCAGAATATCCGACCATGCACTCTCCGACAGAGTTAGAGTGGACGGAAATAAAAGACAGTAAAAGATTAAATATTAATTAAAGCAATATGTTAGATGAAATTTAGTGGTCAAGACTCAGTTTATTTAGAGCACGTTTGTAGTAAGGCCTTCTTATTACGTGGATTTGATTCTTTCTGTTGTTAAGTAAAATATTAGCTTTAATAGATGTTTAAAACGATCTTCGTTTTAGTGTCTGGATGTTAAATTACCCAGCTGGGTAATGACACACCGCTGTCCAGAATAGCCTTCCTCGAGTTTACTTCTCTGGTTCAACAGAAAGTGAACTAACTATGAAAAGAATGTTAATCAATGCAACCCAAGAAGAAGAACTTCGGGTTGCTCTCGTTGATGGCCAAAAACTTTACGATCTCGATATTGAAAACCGTACAAGAATTCAGAAAAAAGCCAATATCTATAAAGGTAAAATAACCCGCGTGGAACCGAGCTTGGAAGCCGCTTTCGTTGATTTCGGTGCAGAGCGACATGGCTTTTTGCCCCTCAAGGAAATCTCCCGTCAATATTACGCCAAGAGTGGTAGTGATAAGGGCAACATTAAAGAGCTCATCCGAGAAGGCACTGAAGTAATAATACAGGTCGAAAAAGAAGAGCGAGGCAACAAAGGCGCCGCGTTAACCACCTATATTAGCTTGGCGGGTCGTTACTTGGTTCTTATGCCAAATAACCCTAAGGCTGGAGGAATTTCTCGGCGCATCGAAGGGGATGACCGCTCCGAATTGAGAGAAGCCCTGCGTGTTCTCACCATACCTGACGGTATGGGCATGATCGTGAGGACTGCAGGGGTTGGCAAATCTGAAGAAGAATTGCAGTGGGATTTAGATTATTTACTAGCGTTATGGCAGGCAGTTCAAGATGCTGGGATGGGAAAATCAGCCCCTTTTCTTATCTACCAGGAAAGCAATGTCATTATTCGCATGATTCGTGATTATCTGCGTAAAGATATTGACGAGGTCTTGTTCGATACTAAAGAATCATATGAAGAAGCGCTGACATTTATTAACCAGGTCATGCCGCAGTATGAAAACCGTATTAAGCTCTATGATGACACGCTGCCCCTTTTCAATCGCTATCAAATTGAGGCCCAAATTGAGAGTGCTTTTGAGCGAGAAGTAAAATTACCTTCCGGCGGCTCTGTTGTGATTGACCCCACAGAGGCTTTAATTTCTATTGATATCAACTCGTCACGGGCTACTCGTGGGTCTGACATTGAAGAGACAGCTTTAAATACTAATCTAGAAGCAGCCGATGAAATTGCTCGTCAATTACGATTGCGTGACATGGGCGGTCTCGTAGTAATTGACTTCATCGATATGACGTCTAATCGTAATCAGCGCGATGTAGAAAATCGTATGCGAGATGCTCTTGAAGCTGATAGGGCTCGCGTCCAAGTTGGTCGTATTTCCAGATTTGGCCTATTAGAAATGTCTAGGCAGAGATTAAGGCCCTCCCTCGGAGAAACCAGCGCGATTGTCTGTCCTCGTTGCAGCGGTCAAGGTTTTATTCGCGATGTAGAATCCTTAGCACTCTCTATCTTGCGAATTATTCAAGAAGAAGCAAACAAAGAAAAAAGCCAAGAAGTTAAAGCTACTGTACCTTTGGTAATTTCTTCTTACTTGCTCAACGAAAAACGATTGGTGTTAGCAGAGATAGAAGGACAGAGCAAAACTAAGGTTGTCATAATACCCAACCCTGAGATGCAGACCCCGCACTACGAAATAACAGCGGTGAATCAACAGTCAGAAAGCTATGAAGTTGATGCTACCTCTGAACCTGAACCGTCCGTTAATATTAAATCACCGACGCAAGGCGCTCCCGCACAGAAAGCATCCGTTAGCAATGTTCCAGCACCAAGGATGGCCCCTTCTAAGAAAGGGTTAGTTGCCTCATTATTTGCTGCAATCGCCGGACTATTTGGATCATCAAAGAAAAAAGAAGCGACATCACAACGGCGCCGCAGACAGCAGCCGAACCGAGGTAGCAACAAACCTCCGCAGCGGAACCAAAGACAAAGACAAGGACAAAGTCAACAGTCCAAAGGCGGCGCCTCCTCAAGAACTGAGCGAAAGGAAACCAGCAATAAACAGCCTAGTCAAACACGGCGGAAACATGGAAATCAAAAACAAGCAGCCGTAGCCGCAGATAACATAAAACCAAGCGATGAGAAGCAGCAATCACAAGGCGCTTCGACTAAGGAAGGTGGTGATCAAAAGGCACAACGGCGGCCCGCTAATAAGCGCCCAAGAAACACAAATCAACGTCGTCGAGGGCCAAGACCAGAGTCTATTAAAGAGGAAGCAATAAATAACGATTCGCATACCGGAACTGATTCATCAGGAAATCGCGCAGAAACATCAGTGCTTGAACGCAAAACTAATGAACAAGAACATCAGATGGTAAATGCAAATGTAACTGCCCAATCGCAGAATAATGATCCTGCTGCTAGCGCATCGTCCAATCATAGTACAAGCGTTAATATTAACGCCGAGCCAGATATAAAGGATGATAGTTCTCAAGATTTTGTTGCGTCAAGAAATGCTGACACTGCAGCGGAAACTGCTCACAACCCTTCACCAAAAAGCACTGAGGGAACACAAATTAAGAATTCTAACGTCAAGAAACCTGGGACTTTAACTTCGGTTGCCAGCGGAAATGACGCTGAAGAAAAAACTGAACAATCCGCGGATAGCTCAGTAGAGATAGAAAAACAAACAAAAGAGACAAAAACCAATTCTCTTCAAACTACCGATGAAGACGAATCCGTATTGATTAAAGCTGACTCAGAAAAACGTTCGAACAGCATTGCTGACCCTACCCCAGCGCAATCATTTAACAACGAAGTTGTCAGGAAGGAAACCATAACTACTCCTGCAGCGGCGGCAAGCCCCGTAAGCCCGGCGCCTACTGGAGAACCAAAACCAGCAACGGAACCTAAAACTAAAAAAGCAAGGGCACCAAACGACCCAAGAGAAGTTAAGAAGCGCCAAGCCAAAGAAGTTGAGCAAAGAAAATTGGATAACTCCTAATCTTCTTGCAATACTGGGAGTAGCTACGATTAACTAGAGGCACAAAAAGATTTTCGGATGTTTTTGTGCCTTGATACACCATAATGACTATCCACTACCTTATAGTGCGGCCTCAAGCTCAGGTAACACCTTAAACAAATCTGCTACCAAACCATAATCCGCAACTTGAAATATTGGTGCTTCTTCATCCTTATTAATCGCAACTATAACCTTGCTATCTTTCATGCCTGCTAAGTGCTGAATAGCACCAGAAATACCTACAGCGATGTACAAATCGGGTGCAACAATCTTCCCAGTTTGCCCTACCTGATAATCGTTCGGAACAAATCCAGCATCTACTGCTGCTCTCGAAGCACCAATAGCAGCGCCTAATTTATCGGCGACTCTTTCGAGCAAGACAAAATTCTCACCATTTTTCATTCCTCGGCCTCCAGAGATAATTATTGAAGCAGCTGTGAGTTCGGGCCGTTCAGAAACCGACAGTTGCTCACTCACGAAAAAAGCTTGCTGCTGTTCGATTACCACATCAGAGCTTTCAACTAGTGCACTACCATCTTTTTCCGCCTCTTCGAATGCTGTCGTTCGTATTGTAAGGACTTTAATTCTATCCATTGACTGCACTGTCGCCATGGCGTTACCGGCATAAATTGGCCTTACGAAAGTATCAGATGACTGAACTTCCACAACATCAGATATTTGGCCGACATCCAACAAAGCTGCAACACGTGGCAAAAGGTTTTTCCCAGCAGTTGTTGCCGCCGCAAGTACATGACTGGAATTAGCCGCCAATTCAACAACCAATGGAGCTAGATTTTCTGCCAGCTGGTGCTCGTATGCTATATTATTAGCAACAATAACTTTAGTGACCCCAGCTATCCCGGCCGCTGCATCTGAAGCTGCCTGACAATTTAAACCTGCAACTAACACTGTGATATCACCACCTATCGCCACAGCAGCTGTAACTGTATTGAGAGTGGCTGGCTTTAGTGAACTATTATCGTGCTCAGCTATTACTAAATTTGT
>CAWKZI010000134.1:0-6347 GCA_963854365.1 Gammaproteobacteria bacterium | reverse complement strand
GACGAAAATTTTGGGTCAGGTACCTTAACAGAAATAATTGCAGTGAGCCCTTCTCTAGCATCATCACCGCTAGTAACCACTTCCTTACCTTTTTTACTTGCCAACTCCTTGTCAATATAGCTCTTTAGTACTCTCGTCAATGCTCCTCTAAACCCAGCCAAATGAGTGCCTCCATCACGCTGCGGAATATTATTGGTGTAGGGGAAAATATTCTCTTGATATGAATCATTCCATTGCAAGGCAATTTCTACGGTAACACCATCTTCGCGGGGCTGGGATACAAAATGGAATAGTTTATTTACTGTAGACTTGTTCTTGTTCAGATAATCAACGAAGGCCATTAGCCCGCCTTCATATCGAAAGAGGTTTTCTTTACCGGACCGCTCATCGGTAAGCCGAATCGCCACTCCCGCATTGAGAAATGCTAATTCACGCAGCTTCTTTGCAAGAATGTCATAGTGAAATTCAACATTAGTAAAGGTGTCTTTAGATGGTTTGAAATGGCATTCAGTACCTGTTTTATTTGTCTCTCCGACAACAGCAAGCGGAGCTTGAGGTACGCCATGTTCATAGAATTGCTCGTGCACTTCGCCTTGTCTGCGAATAGTTAATTTTAGCTCCTCGGACAAAGCATTGACTACCGATACACCAACTCCATGGAGGCCTCCGGAAACCTTGTAGCTATTGTCATCAAATTTACCACCAGCATGAAGGACCGTCATGATAACTTCCGCCGCAGAAACACCTTCTTTGTGCATCTCAGTTGGAATCCCGCGGCCATTGTCCGAAACTGTAATTGTTTCGCCAATATGAATGACCACTTGGACCTCATCACAGTGGCCAGCCAAAGCTTCGTCGATCGAATTATCTACCAACTCAAAGACCATGTGATGCAAGCCAGTGCCATCATCAGTATCGCCAATATACATTCCTGGTCTTTTGCGGACCGCATCTAACCCTTTTAAGACCTTAATGCTTTCGGAATTATATTTAGGTTGTGATTCTTCAGCCATGCTCTAAATCTCCAGATAATGCGGTCTATAAACCCTTTCCTTATCCTAATATCGGATAAATCAACGGAAAATCATGCTGTTATTATACCACGTTCCACGTGGAACGTTGCCAATTGCGGATGAGTTTTCAGAGACCGCTCCATGGCCATTCTGTCTACACAGGTAATGAAAATTTGGCCGCCCAGACCAATCAGGTTGTTCACTACAGCCACTCTATTATCACTATCTAATTCGGCGGGGAGATCATCAACCAAATAAATTGCCTGCCGCTCCATGATTTGAGAAAGCAACCTTCCTTGAGCAATTTTTAATGCGCTCACCAACATTTTTTGCTGGCCTCGGGAAAGGATATCAACTGCCTTGCTTTTTTCGACCCTGATAATGATGTCTGCCCTATGCGGGCCATTCTGTGTAGACCCATAACGCACGTCGTTGTGGAAATTGTCAGCAAGAACCGAGATCAAATCTCTGTCCCTATCCCAACCTCTGTAGTATTCAATAACAATATTCTGAACACGAGATGCACAAAGCCCTTTATAGACTTCGTAAAACTGTGGTGCCAATTGTTCAAAATACGTTTGACGAGCCAAGTCAACTAAATTGGCCGCATTTCCCAATTCAACATCCCATGCAGCGATTTGATTTTTATCAGCAGGCCTTTGTTTTAATAGAAAATTTCTATTTGCCAAACACTGTCGGGTAGCTCGCCAATTTATTAAAAAGCGTTGTTCCACGTGAAACACTCCCCAATCTAAATATCTGCGCCTCGCTTTCGGCCCGCCCTCAAGCAACCCAAATGATGTCGAATCTAGAATTTGCACAGGAAGAAGTCTTGCGACTTCGTCCCAATTTCGTTGTCGCTCTGATTGGAGTTGGAGCTGATGATTTAGCTTGCGGGACTTACTCATGCCAATTTTGGAACCATCTCCTAACTCAGCAAAAATTACTGCCTCATCACTATCATGATTGATTATTGGATCAATTTTGCTATTCCTAAATGAGCGGCCGGCCGCCAGTAAATGAATAGCTTCTAGGAGGGAGGTTTTTCCGCTACCATTCTCGCCGTACAGAAGATTAACAGAGGGGCTAAAAGTCAAAGACTGGTCGATAATGTTTCGTATACAAGAAACGTTAAGCTGGGCAATATGGCTCATTATTTAGAAAACGCTATAAGCGGCCACATCCCACTAAAGCCGCATTGGCATCACGACATACAAGGCATCACTACCTTCCTCAGCTTCGAGCAATGCGCTACTGTTAGGGTCAGATAGTGTAATTCGGGCTTTCTTGCTGGTTAACGTAGAAAGGACATCAATGAGGTAGCTGACATTGAAACCAATCTCAAGGGAGTCTCCTTGGTAATCTATAGACACAACCTCTTCCGCTTCTTCTTGCTCCGGGTTATTTGCCAAAATCTTCAACTCTCCATTAGAAAGCATGACTCGCACACCCCGGTATTTCTCGTTAGAAAGAATTGATGCTCGAGAGAAAGCTTGCTGCAACTCCTGGCAATCTCCAATAAGAACCTTGTTACCCCCTTTTGGTAGAACTCTGTTGTAGTCTGGAAATTTCCCATCAACCAATTTAGATGTAAAAGTATAAGCAGCAACTTTAGCTCGAATATGGTTCTGGCCAAATATTAGCGAAATGTTGCCGCCATCTTCTAAAAGGCGCGATAACTCCATTATCCCTTTTCTTGGCAAGATCAGTTGCTGAACCTCCTCGGTTGGGTTTTCCATGTTAAGAGTTTCCATCGCCAGACGATGACCATCGGTTGCAACTACCCGCAAATAATTTGAGGACACCTCAAAAAGCATTCCATTCAAATAATAGCGAACATCCTGTTGCGCCATTGCGAAACTTGTATTGGCGAGAAGCTCACGCAACCTTGCTTGGGGAATAGTTAGTGAAAATGTGCCCGCCTCTTCATCAACATTTGGAAATTCTGCAGCTGGTAGAGTCGCCAATGTAAATCTACTTCGACCCGATTTTAATGTGAGTTTGGCGCCACTAAGGGAGATTTCAACCAAGGAATCGTCTGATAACGATTTACAGATATCAAGAAGCTTTCTAGCTGGTACTGTTATCTCACCAGACTTATGTGCATTATCTACAGTAACTCGGCCAACAAGCTCAACCTCTAGGTCAGTTCCCGTAAGTGATAACTCACTGCCTTTAAGCACTAACAATACGTTTGAAAGCACCGGTAGAGTTTGTCTTCGCTCAACTACACCGCTCACCATTTGCAGTGGCTTCAATAAAGATTCTCGCAAAATATCAAAGTGCATTTTTTCTATATTTCCTTAAATATCAGTAGTTTAGCTAGTTGGAAAGTGAACGTAGCAAGTTATTATAATCTTCTTCAATATCGATGCTGCTATGACGTAACTTATTAACCTGTTTACAGGCGTGGATCACGGTCGTGTGATCTCTACCGCCAAAGGCATCGCCAATTTCTGGTAAGCTATGATTTGTTAGTTCCTTGGAAAGGCTCATAGCTACTTGTCTTGGCCTCGCTACTGAACGATTGCGACGCTTCGATAGCATATCCGCCATTTTGATTTTGTAGTATTCCGCCACTGACCGTTGGATATTATCGATGGTTACCAACTTGTCCTGCAGGGCAAACAAGTCTCTCAACGCCTCTTTTATCAAATCGAGGTCAATCTGCTGTCCCTTAAAATTAGCGTGGGCGATAACTCTTTTCAACGCACCTTCTAATTCCCGCACATTAGAACGTAACCGCTGTGCGATAAACAAAGCCGCATCATTGGGTAAATTCACATTGCTCAAAGCTGCTTTGTTTATTAGAATCGCTGCTCGAGTTTCTAGTTCAGGCGGCTCAACCGCCACGGTCAATCCCCAGCCAAACCGAGACTTAAGTCGTTCCTCCAAACCATTAATCTCTTTATGATAACGATCGCAAGTCAGAATGATCTGCTGGCCTCCTTCTAAAAGCGCATTAAATGTGTGAAAAAACTCTTCTTGAGACCGCTCTTTTCCAGCAAAAAACTGAATATCATCAATTAAAAGCGCGTCGACTGACCGATAAAACCGCTTAAACTCGTTAATCGCATTTAATTGCAGGGCTGTAACCATTGTTGCCACAAATGTTTCAGAATGTAGATAAACCACTTTAGCCCCAGGCTTTTTTGACACTATATAGTTACCAATCGCATGCATTAAGTGAGTCTTTCCTAGCCCCACACCTCCATAAATAAAGAGTGGGTTGTAAGCATAACCTGGGTTTTCAGCCACCTGCATCGCCGCCGCCCTCGCCAATTGGTTGGATTTACCTTCAATAAAATTGTCAAAAGTATTTTCTCTATTGAGTGCTCCGCGATGCCTAAGCTTGCCCTCAATAATAGTATCTACATTGCGCCGTTCGGGATGGCCAGGCTGTGCCCCCAAAATTGCACTTTGCGAGCCTGCGAAATTACTAGCTTGCTCGCGCTGTTGAGAATTAGTAAATAGGTTTGAATTCTTAGGCTGAGTAACGGTCTGGGTCTGCGCACTTGTGCTATTCGTGGCGAACGGTGTCGCCATCAAATTCGAAACTTCCAGACTGATCTGGATACTTCCTTCGCCAGCTTCTTCAAAAATCTCCAATATCCGCTTCAGAAACTTCCCCTTTACCCAATCGAGAATAAATCTATTCGGCGCTCGCAATCGAAGCACACCGGAATCGATTTCAGCCTGAAGCGGCCTAATCCAAGTGTTGAATTGCTGGGGAGGTAATTCTGCTTTCAAACAATCCGTACATTTCTGCCAATTTACTGCTGCCACTATCGCTTGCCCGTAAGTTATATATATTATTTTTTGTTTTTATTAAATATGTCCATAATTCTACCGGCTCAGATAAGAGTTATCCACTGGCTCGAAGAGGAAAAACTTGTTTTGACAGGTATATATTTATTATTAATTATCAATATCTTGCAAGAGTTTTCCTGATAAATCACGAGTTAAAAAAAACTGCTCTTTGATGAAAGAGTCCTGTCCTGTTGATAAATAAGCTGTGGATAACTTGTGTCTAAATAGGGAATAAATATTGCTTTGCCTTTCGAAAATAAATCAACATGTCTCATTTATACCCATCGGCCACCACCAATCGAAATCGGCATGTCTAATAACCGCTGATTGCATTGCAACTTACAGACAAAACCTCTAACATTCGCGCTCCTTTTTCGAACCGTCTGAAGTTCGGTTTGTAACAGAAAAATCGGATTTACTGATATGAAAAGAACATTTCAACCCAGCGTACTAAAAAGAGCTCGAACTCACGGCTTCAGGGCCCGCATGGCTACCAAAGGCGGCCGCTTGGTACTCAAGCGGCGACGCGCAAAAGGTCGCGCCAAGCTTTCAGCCTAGTTTCTGCTTTTCCACTAGTTGATGAGAAAAGAGAATGGGAAGTGGCTGATAGCAGCTTTTCTAAAACCTCCCGGCTGCTCACTGCTGCTGACTTCAAAGCTGTTTTCACAAAAGCACAGCTAAAGGTCTCCTGCCGTTATTTTTTGATGCTTGCGATTAAAAACAACTCCTCAAAGCCCAGACTAGGTCTTGTAATTGCGAAGAAAAACGTGCCTAAGGCTGTTCATCGCAACAGAATAAAGCGCCTCATGCGAGAATCCTTCCGCCTGAACCCGGGATTAGTCGAGAGGCTCGATTTAGTTGTGCTAGCTAGAAAAGATGCTGATAAACTTGATAACTCCTTGATCCGTGCGAAACTGGAAAAATTGATAACCGATATCAGCAACAAATTAAAGTCAGGCGACAACTAAGTAATTAGCAATTTATTTTTACGAGCGAAGAAAATAATGATCGACAAACTACTCATTCAACTAATAACCCTATATCAAAAAAGCCTAAGCTTGTTAATTGGTAGACAGTGTCGTTTTTATCCCTCCTGCTCACAATACACAAAAGAAGCCATTGAAAAACATGGCGCAGGAAAAGGGTCCTGGTTAGGGCTTCGCCGAATTTGTAGTTGCCACCCCTGGCACGAAGGTGGTCATGATCCAGTTCCGGACAATGCAGATTATCTAAGTCAATCATCGAGTAAGCAGTAGCATGGATTTAACCCGTTTCTTTCTTTATACATCTCTAGCTGTTGTTACTTATCTAATGCTCTTAGCCTGGCAAGCTGACTATCCACCTGTAGTTGATGACGGTGGTAACTTACAAACCCAAGGGGGAATGCAACAACCTTCTGACAGTCCACCGTCTTTAAATAGCTCTACTTCATCTGACGTCCCTACCGATTTACCAACAAGTCCGGCAGACGCAAGCCAAACAAAAACAAATGACATAGTTCAGGGTGTCACTAATAGCGGCGAA
>CAWKZI010000133.1:0-6383 GCA_963854365.1 Gammaproteobacteria bacterium | reverse complement strand
AATTCCTCTGCGTTGTTCTTCAGGTGGAGCGTTTCTTAATCCCCCTGCCTGACAGGCGACGAGGCCAAGTAAGATAATCGATACAAGGAATAATCTATATTGTCTAGTTAGCTTGTTCATTAGATTTCCCCCTAATTTCCTGTTTAACTAATATCAGCGGTAAAAATGTAATTCTCAAAGAGTTGTTTAGTGGCTGAAATGTTAGCTTTATCTGCTGTGGTTATGCTGACGACTAAGCCTCGCTTTTTTTCCAATTCTGAAGTTACGGAAGCGTCGATACTGTTCGCTGCTAGCACTTCTCGAGTAACGTCTTCCGTTATCATTAGTCTGAGGCTTGGTCTAAATATTTTCCCTACTGCGGTTAGCGGCATTGCGTCGATAAACTCAATACGTTTAGGGACTGCAGCTCGTTCAGAAATTTGCTCTGCAGAATAATCAAGTAGCTCTTTTGTGGAGATCTTGCTACCGAGATTTTTAACGACATAGGCCATTGGTAATTCGCCTGCGTAGGGGTCTGGTACTCCAATTGCTATTGAGACACTAATGTCAGGATGCGCATTGAGTGGTTCTTCGATCAGCTCAGGGTCGATGTTGTGTCCGCTACGGATAATCAGATCCTTTGCTCGTCCCGAAAGATAGAGAAACCCATCGCCATCCATATAGCCTAAATCACCGGTGTTGAACCAACCGTCTTCAATCCAGGCGTTTTTGTTATCAGATTCAATTTTATAGCCCTTAAAAAGCTGTGGGCCCTTTACTATGATAGACCCACTTTCGCCTAGAACACAGTCCTTAATAACTTCAGCACCTTCCAAATGGACAATGCGAATTTCTGAATAAGGAATGCGCATACCAACACTACCCGGCGGCTGGGTCAATGGTGCTCGTGAGATTAGCGCCGTTGTCTCTGTCATCCCGTAACCATTGCCGACATTCACTGCATATTTGTTTTCGAAACTAAGCTCAAAGGGATGGGACAATGGCGCTGCGCCGGAGTTGATGTTGGTTAGGCAATCGATATTAGCATCGGCTACGGGAATATCGGCCAAGGCCATCAACACGGTGGGTACTGCAGAGAATCCTTTAACTTGAAACCTGTCGATATGGTTCCAAAAATTCATCATGGCCTGAGGTGAGCGAAAACCTGATGGCGTCATCAATATTATTTTGAAGCCGACGCTGAAGGCGGCGACTCCCTGAATTATACAGCCATATATATGAAATAAAGGTAGGCCGCATAAAATTGTATGTCTTTCTTGATGAGCTGTATAAATTTGCATGATTTGACCCAGGAAAGCCATATTGCCATGAGTAAGCTGCGCCAGCTTGGGTCGACCGGTGGTGCCGCCGGTATGGAAATAGGCGGCAATCTGATTACTAGAAAAATTTCTGCCACTTTTAAGCATTTTGCCACTTTGAGCATCAATGCTCGAATCGAAATCCAGCACCTCCATTCCCGGATTTTCTGAACTATTCTGCTCACCGGTACAGAGCCCTGGAACATTAACCGCTAAAAGAGTTTTTACGGACGTTGCTTTATCAACAGCAGCAGAAACTTTTTGCCAGATATCGGTATGCTTTGATTGGCCAAGGCAGATAACTACCTTGGCATCGGCCGCTGACAGAATTTCGCTGATATGATCTGCTTCTAACATAGGATTTATCGGGTTTGCTATACCAGCTGCCTGAGCACCTAGAATCGCAAAGTGTGCTTGCGGAAGAATGGGCAGAATGATTGAAACAGCATCACCTTCGCCAATTCCCAATTCGTTTAACAGATTAGCAGTCTGAGTAATTTTATTACCTAACTCAGTGAAGCTGGTTTTCTGTGTTTCTTCGTCGGCCAATCCCTGCAAGAGAAATTCTAGCGCCGTATCGTTGCCAAAACGCTGCACTGCGTTCATTACGAGTTCGTAGCTATTAGTGAAAGGGAATTGCTCGGCGAGTGGGGTTTTTTCGAATTCTTCAACCCGACCGATTGTCTCCATGATGGGTTCGGGGGTAGGTAGATTGCTTGTATCGAACAATGTTCTGACCTCTTTTTTATTAATTTTATTAGTTATAAATCATAAAAGTCATTATTTTTACTAAAATGAATTTTTGTAAGAATTTATGCTCTTAATTATTTCTTTCCGTGGAAAAATCTAACATTACTTGCAATGCTTGTCGGTATTCAGATTTAGGAAGTTGATTGAGACAGGACTGAGCCGACTTAGATTGGAGCTGTGCTTTTTCTCGGGTGTAGTCTAATGCGCCGCTTGCCCGCACGATTTCGATGACTTCAGCCAATGAAGTCTGGGCAACCGACTCATCTTGCAGGCAAGCTCGAATTAGATCTGCTCCAGTCTTATTACTCTCTTTCATTGCATATAGAAGAGGGAGAGTGGGTTTTCCCTCTGTTAGATCATCGCCAATGTTCTTGCCCAAGGATTTGCTATTCCCGTCATAATCGAGGACATCATCGATAAGTTGGAAAGCCGTTCCTAGATGCATTCCAAACTGACTGAGAGCCTCCTCTATCTGCCGGTCAGCTTGGGCCAAAATCGCGCCGCTTTGCGCTGCTGCTTGAAATAAGATAGCAGTTTTATTTCTTATGACTCGCATATAACCTTCTTCATTGGAATTCGGATTGTTCTTATTAATAAGCTGAAGAACTTCCCCCTCGGCGATCTTGTTAGTTGTATTTGCTATCAATTCCATTATGCGCATATCGCCTATTTGTACTAGAATCTGGAAAGCCCGTGAATAGATAAAGTCTCCAACTAATACGCTGGAGGGATTATTCCATTCTGCATTTACAGTCGGTCGACCACGTCGCAGCGATGACATATCGACTACATCGTCGTGTAATAGCGTAGCGGTGTGGATAAACTCAATAACAGCCGCTAGAGGAATGTGTTGTTCATTTTGAATATTACAGCTTCTGGCTGCCAGCAAAACCAATATGGGCCGCATCCGCTTGCCGCCAGCATCAACAATATAATGGCCGATGTTTTCCACCAAAGGAACTTCGGAATTTAGTTGCTCGACTATGAACTGGTCAACGGCAAGAAAGTCTGATTTCACTACGGAGCGAATTTTCTGATACATAAATTGCGTAAACTTAGCCTGCTGTATTGGAAGGTGCTGATAAGCCTGTGTGTGTTTTTAGCAATGCTTTTGGTCCCTTAGAACCACTGCAGCCACTCAAATTCAGTATGCATGCTAGGGAGCGGGGTGCTTACTGTCAAGCTGCGTACCACTATCGATAGCTTTCTCAAAATACTTTAGTTGCTAAGCGCTGTATTTCAAGAATAATCTCAAATAAAATAAGAACTTACTAAAGAGTCCGGGATGGGCAAATCTACTTGCCTCATGAGAGATGTTCCCGTAAAATGCCCGCCCCTATAGGTATGGGAGTTATGCCGTAGTTAGGGGAACATTTCCCTTAATAAGCGGTTCTGGAGAGATCTATGTACGCGGTAATAGAAAGTGGTGGAAAGCAGCACAGAGTTGAAGAAGGCGAAATCCTTCAACTTGAAAAGTTAGAAGTTGCCACCGGTGAAAAAGTAAAGTTTGACAAAATTTTGATGGTTGGCGAAGGCGAATCAGTTCAAATCGGCACCCCTTATGTAAAGGGTAGTCAGGTAACTGCAGAAGTTCTTAAACAAGGACGTGGTGATAAAATTCGCATCATAAAATTCAACCGCCGTAAGCATTTTCAAAAGACCCAAGGCCACAGGCAGTGGTTCACTGAAGTAAAAATCACTGGTATTAAGGCTTAGAGCAGTCGGGAGTTAGTCATGGCACATAAGAAAGCAGGTGGTAGTACTAATAACGGTCGTGATTCTGTATCGAAACGCTTAGGCGTTAAGTTATTCGGTGGTCAGGAAGTGTTGGCTGGAAACATTATTGTGCGCCAACGAGGAACTCGCTTCCACCCAGGTGAAAATGTAGGCTGTGGTAAAGATCACACTCTATTCGCCAAAGCAGATGGAGTCGTAAAATTTGCCACCAAAGGTCCGCATAACCGAAAATATGTTATTGTCGAATCGGCCTAGCTAAAAACTGAATTATTTAAAAAGCCTCGTCATTCGACGGGGCTTTTTTATTTGTGAGAACAGGCGGCAGGGCGCGACTATTAAAACAATTATTTAGGTTTCTATCGAGACAGCACGAAATCAGAATCAGCAGACGAAACAATGAAATTCGTAGACGAAGCAGAGATTAGAGTAGAAGCAGGCAAAGGTGGCAACGGTTGCTTGAGTTTTCGTCGTGAAAAATATATTGAAAAAGGCGGGCCAGATGGTGGTGATGGTGGTAATGGCGGCAACGTTTATATGCAAGCGGATGCCTCACTCAATACCTTGGTGGATTTTCGTTTCGTGCCTCTGTATCGAGCACAGTCAGGTCAGTCTGGTCAGAGTAAAAACTGCACTGGTAGGGGAGGCGAAGACCTACTTGTAAGAGTGCCCATCGGCACCAGTGTTATCGATGTAAGTACAGAAGAATTGATTGTCGATCTTAATAGCTCTAAAAAACAAGTGATGGTGGCCAAAGGCGGAGTTCATGGGCAAGGCAATACTCGATTTAAGTCCAGTACAAACCGAGCTCCGCGAAAGACGACTAACGGCACGCCAGGTGAAGTGCGGCAACTTCAATTGCAGTTGCGATTGGTGGCAGATGTAGGATTATTAGGCATACCAAATGCGGGGAAATCGACATTAATTCGTGCTACTTCTGCAGCAACGCCAAAAGTGGCTGATTATCCATTTACTACATTGGTTCCAAATCTCGGAGTGATAAGCTTAGGCATGGAGCGCAGCTTTGTGATGGCAGATATACCCGGCCTTATCGAAGGTGCCTCAGAAGGAGCTGGTCTAGGATTTCGTTTTCTTAAGCATTTATCTCGCACCCGTTTGCTGTTACACCTTATTGATGTATTGCCCGTGGATAATAGTAACCCGGTCGACAATGCTCAGAAAATTGTCGTCGAAGTCGAAAAATTCAGTAATACACTAGCCAAAAAAGAACGATGGTTGGTCCTGAATAAAACAGATCTGATAGATAAAGAAGCAGTGACTGAATTAAAAGAGAAATTGCGTAAGACCCTAAATTGGACTGGGGATATTCACGAAATATCCGCACTTAATAAAGAAGGTTGCGACGACCTTTGTCAGAAACTCATGGTCTCAATCGAAAATCATCGGGAGCTTATGGCGGAGAATGAGGACTATCAAGCTGAGCAGGACGCAATGGAAGCAGCTATGGCTTTTGAGATACGTAACACAATTGAAAATAGTAAATCGCCAAAAGCAGTTGATACTCAAATTGATGAAGAAAACTGGGATTTGTAAGTAGGTCTGCACAATGCGCAAAAAGATCACAAAAGCAAAGCGGTGGGTAATTAAAGTAGGTAGTTCTTTGGTTACCAATAATGGTTTGGGCCTCGATCAGCAAGCGATAGAGAATTGGGCCTCCCAGTTAGTAACTATGCAAAAGGCGGGCCTGCAAATGGTTCTCGTGTCTTCTGGAGCAGTTGCCGAAGGTGTAAGTCGTCTTAACCTTACTAGCAGGCCGAAGCAAGTCCACATGCAGCAAGCAGCAGCGGCCGTTGGCCAAATGGGCTTAGTGCAGGCTTATGAAAGTTGTTTCATGCGCCATGGAGTTCGTGCGGCACAAATATTACTTAGTCATGAAGACCTTTCTGATCGAACCCGCTACCTTAATGCCCGCAGCACTCTAACAACATTATTGGACATGGAAGTTGTGCCGGTGGTGAATGAGAATGATACTGTAGCCACCGCGGAGCTTTGTTTTGGTGATAACGATACCTTGGCGGCATTGGTTGCTAACCTCATCAATGCGGATGTGATGGTTGTTCTCACAGATCAAGACGGATTATTCGACGCAGATCCAAGAAGTAACCCAAAGGCGTCGCTTATACCTGTTGCTTCGGCTAGTGACAATACTTTAAGCGATGTAGCTGGCAAGGGCACCAGCCTTGGGAGAGGCGGTATGTTTACGAAAATATCAGCGGCTCGACTCGCAGCACGCTCTGGAACTTGCACGATTATTGCCAATGGTCGCGAAGATCAAATCTTACAGCGTATTGCCGATGGCGAAGAAATAGGGACTTTATTGCAGGCAGATAACGAACCTGTTACCGCAAAAAAGCAATGGTTAGCAGGCCAGTTAACTTTAAAGGGAAAGTTATGTTTGGATGGCGGTGCGGTTAAAGTACTAAAGAATTCTGGTAAGAGTTTGTTAGCGGTTGGTATAAACGAAGTCAGTGGAAATTTCATCCGAGGAGATGTGGTGGCCTGTATTGACGATGCTGGTCTAGAAGTGGCTAGAGGTTTGGTCAATTACGATGTTACCGAAGTGGAAAAACTAAAAGGTCA
>CAWKZI010000132.1:0-6401 GCA_963854365.1 Gammaproteobacteria bacterium | reverse complement strand
CCAAGCCGATTTACTTCTGGGCTCATAAGTCTAAGAGATTGGGTTAATGACAGGTTGCCGATTATGACGGCCTGGAAGAAGCATATGAGTGAGTACTATGCTCCAAAGAATTTCAATTTCTGGTATTTCTTTGGTGTGCTGTCACTGGTTGTTTTGGTTATTCAGTTACTTACTGGTATTTGGTTAACCATGAACTACACTGCTAGTGCCGAAACAGCATTTGCCTCCGTTGAATACATCATGCGCGATGTGGAATATGGTTGGCTGTTGCGTTATATCCATTCCACTGGCGCTTCGGCATTCTTTTTTGTGGTTTATATCCACATGTTTCGTGGCCTCATGTATGGCTCGTATCAAAGGCCCAGAGAACTAATATGGATTTTTGGAATGTGCATTTACTTCGTGCTTATGGCCGAAGGGTTTCTCGGATACGTGCTGCCTTGGGGGCAAATGTCTTATTGGGGTGCAAACGTAATTGTATCCCTTGCAGGTGCGATACCAATTATTGGAGAAGATTTGTTAGTTTGGGTGCGTGGAGATTTTCTGATTTCTGGTGCGACGCTGAATCGATTTTTTGCCTTGCATGTGGTGGCATTGCCTATCGTGTTGTTGGCCTTAGTAGTGCTGCATATTCTGGCACTACACGAAGTGGGTTCAAATAATCCGGACGGAATTGATATTAAAAAGAATAAGGGGCCAGATGGCAAGCCTTTGGATGGAGTACCTTTCCATCCTTATTACACGCTATATCATGACCTCGCAGGAGTCGTGCTGTTTTTATTCGCCTTTTGCGCAATAGTATTTTTTGCACCTGAGATGGGTGGATATTTCTTGGAAATCGCAAATTTCCAGGAGGCAGACCCACTTAAGACCCCGGAACATGTGCCACCTGTTTGGTATTACACGCCTTTTTATTCAATGCTGCGGGGAGTAACGTACCCGCTTTTTGGTATCGACGCTAAATTCTGGGGTATGCTGGTAATGGTTGGCGCTATCGCGATTTTGTTTGTGGTGCCGTGGCTGGATAAGAGCCCAGTAAAGTCCATGAGATATAAAGGTTGGTATAGTCGAATCGCATTGCTAATGTTTGTTGTTAGTTTCTTAGTACTGGGTGTATTAGGAACACAGGCTGTAAGCCCCGCTAAAACTTTATTAGCGCAGATAATGACGGTTATTTATTTTACATTTTTTGTTGCGATGCCGTGGTATACACGTAAAGAAATAACCACTCAACCCCCGGAACGCGTAACAGGCCGCTGGATAAGCATTCCTCAATTATTAGGTAGCATAATTTTGCTTGTTCTATTGGTTGTTCTTCCTCTTATGCTTGTTTCAGGAAGTGCAGAAGCGGCAGAGTCTGGCAATATTGATCTTGATCATGTAGCCACAGACTACGATGATAAATCATCGCTGCAGCTTGGTTTCAAGACTTATATGAACTACTGCGTGTCTTGCCATGCCCTTGGTTATGCGCGTTATGAACGCACAGCAGATGATTTAGAGATCCCTCATGATATGGTGCTTGAGAATTTAATTTTTGATGATTCACTTATTGGTGAACTTATCGAGAATGCAATTTCCGAGGACGACGCCAAAAATTGGTTTGGTGCCACTCCACCTGATTTGACCTTAGCAGGAAGAGTGCATACACCAGATTGGCTTTATACCTACTTGCGTTCTTTTTACAATGACCCTACACGACCATTTGGAACTAACAATAAGGTCTACCCGAATGTCGGTATGCCGAATGTATTCCATGGCTTGCAGGGGGATCTACTCTGTGATGATCATGGTACTGATGACCCGACTCAGTGCGAACTTAGTCATGTTGATGGGACAGGCTCAATGAGTGTCGAAGAATTTGATTCGACAGTGGCAGACTTGGTAAATTTTATGTACTACATAGGAGAGCCAATTCGAAGCCGGCGGCAAGAGATAGGAGTTTGGGTTCTAGCATTTCTCGCAGTTCTTTACGTATTGACGACTATATTGGGTAGGGAGTTCGCTAAAGATTATCACTAGTATTTACAGAATAAGAATTACACATAAACTAACACTTAGGGTTTTGAGGAATTAATATGGGCGTGGTCGCTAAAAGATCTTCCATGACTTTCTATTCGGATGGCAGTAGCCATTATAGCCATCGTGTAAGAATTGTACTGGCTGAGAAAGGCGTAACAGTAGAAACTATTGATGTAGATCCAGACGAAAAGCCTGAAGATTTGGCTAGTTTGAATCCATATAACACTCTTCCGACTTTGGTAGACCGCGACTTGGTTCTATATGAAGCAGACATTATGATGGAATACCTCGATGAGAGATTTCCGCATCCACCTCTGTTTCCTGTTTATCCTGTTGCTAGAGCACAGAGCCGTTTGTGGATCTATCGGATTAAGAGAGATTGGTGCAACATGGTGGACTTGATAATGGATGGTGTTGGAACCCCATCGCAGTTAGATAAGGCTAGAAAAGAGTTGCGTGAGAGTTTGATTTCTATCGCACCTATATTTGGTGAAAAGCCCTATTTCATGAGTGATGAATTTACTATTGTAGATTGTTGTGTCACCCCAATACTCTGGCGACTTCCGGTAATGGGTATTGAGTTGCCAAAAAATAAGACTACTAAACCTTTGCTTGAATATCGAGACCGACTGTTTGAAAGAGACTCTATAATCGAGAGCTTTTCTGAGCAAGAAAAGGAAATGGTCTGACAGTAAAGCTTAGTAAAACTGGTGCCTGCTATGACCATGAATTCGAGTCGACCGCACATTGTAAGGGCATTATACGAATGGATTCTGGAAAATGAATGCACGCCTTATATATTGGTTAATGCTTTCGATGACGACGTGGAAGTACCTCAAGAGCATGTGAAAGATGGGCAGATAATACTTAATATTGCCCCTAGCGCAGTGCAAAACTTGGTTATTCGTAATGAAGCTGTGGATTTTGATGGGAGGTTTGCTGGAATTCCTAAGCGTGTTTATGTCCCTATTACTGCTGTGATGGGAATTTATGCGAAGGAAAATGGTCAGGGAATGATCTTCGAAACCGAGGGTCGCTTACCTGAGCCACCAACTCCTCCTGCGAGCACCAAAGTTCCGGGTACTAAGTCTGAGTTTGCCGCAGGGCAGACGAAGAAAAAAACGCCTCTCAGGCTAGTAAAATAGCTTATCGATAAGTTAGTTTAGATACTCAAATACTTTTACTACACGTGTAACGCCAGAAATATTTCTAGCCAGATTGGCAGCATTGTCTCCCTGAGACTGGTCAATCATTCCCATTAAGTAAACAGCACCGTTCACTGTGATTACCCGAACCTGACCCGATGGCACGTCGCTATTTGCTAACATCAAAGTTCTCACTTTTGTTGCAATCCAGGTGTCGTTGCTCCGTGTTAGAAAGCCAGACGACTCAGAAACTTCTAACTCATTGTGAATGCGTTTGATCTTGCCGCTTGCTTCGCTAGAGATTTGTGTCGCGCGAGATTTTAGTTCTTCTGAAGGCACTTGCCCGATCAACAAAACCACGCCGTTGTGGCTGACAATATCTATATTAGTTTGTCTAAATGCCGGTTCTATTGACTTTAGGTTAACGATTATTTTTGTTTCAATTGACTGATCTTCTACGACTGCTCCAGTGGTACGTTCGGTTGGGTCCTCTTGTATCCCGTCGGCGCCTGTCGTGCCGACCAATATCGTTGTACACGAAGTAAGCAAAAGTAAAAATGATAAATTCAAGAATTGGCATGATTTCATAAGTCATCTCCTCCAAATATCTGCGTATCGATAAAGTCACAAAGGCTGTGGATGACCACAAGATGGACTTCTTGTATTCGGGCAGTTCTATCAGAAGGTGCTCGAATTTCAACATCTTGATCGCGAAGAAGAGGTGCTATCTCGCCTCCGTCTTTTCCGGATAGAGCAACAATTCGCATATTTCTTTCGTGGCCAGCTTTTATCGCTTCCACAACATTTTCGGAATTTCCGCTAGTTGAAATAGCCAGCAGTACATCCCCAGGTTGGCCAAGAGCGGTGACTTGTTTGGAAAATATCTCTTGGTAGCTATAATCATTGGCTATTGCTGTAATTGTTGAGCTATCTGTTGTTAGAGCTATTGCTGGTAACCCAGGCCTTTCTTTTTCAAATCGATTGAGAAGTTCTGCAGAGAAGTGTTGCGAATCACCTGCGGAGCCGCCGTTTCCGCAACATAAAATTTTCCCCTCATTTAGAAGGCAATGCACCATTAGTTCACCGGCGTCGTGAATTGGATCTACTAGCTGAACTCTAGCGGATTCTTTCGTAGTTATGCTGTCTTCAAAATGGGCCGAAATCTGTGAGTGTAAATCCATTAGTTCTATCTCTTAAATGTATTTATATCGGCCGTGAACTGATCAACATTTATATCATTTGCAATTATAATTGACTTACCTCTATTGAAATAGACTCCTATTAATGGAGGAAAGTTTCAAAAAGAAGCGTTTTTAATCCAATGAATTTCTAATCGATATCGTAAAAAATGTGTGCTTCATCGCATTTGTTGTTGTTTCTGGAATAACACACTGCCGAGAGGACTATCGTAATGAAATCTTACTTTCGCGCACATCAGATTCTTTTCTTGGCGAAGGATAATCAGATTTATTGGCACGAGTCTGCAGCGGAAAATCTCTCCCACGAATATCCAGTTAAAAGTTTGCAAGTAGGAAAGAGCTATTAGCTCTTTGTTTAGGCCAAAGCGCAGGCAGCTTGTGAATTTGGGTTGGAATAATCTTTTCACTCTCCTTGGGGGGGAAACCTTTAGATACTAATAGCGATGAAAGGGACCAGCTTATTCGCGTATTTCTGCCAAGCCGTCTTTAAATTCAGCAATTTCAAGTATTCGATGAATCCTCTGGTTATCTTCCATTCTGAGGGTGCCAGTTGTTCCCGCTAGTGACTCGATTTTCCTAGTTGTCATTTGTTTGAGGCGCGGATAGAGTCTAAAGCTATCGATACCCATAGCGCGCAATCGTTGCTGGGGACCCTGGGCTTGACGGAGGCTTTCCGCTATTTCTGTCTTGAGTGGGTCAGAAGGACTAAGTAACCATGGGGCATCAGTAAATATTATGCCGTCAAGGTCACGATTCTCACTTTGATTCTCAGTACCACTATAGATTGAAGGCAAAGAATAAACTGGAATATTCTCAGCGAAATAGAATGCGAGTGTAGGTTTAATCTGTCTGCCCTGCCTTGGGTTTGCGATAAGGAAAATAAACTCGATATCAGTGCGGCGGCGTGGCGTAAATTCCATGTTGCTTCTCGGTAAAATATCGAGCAAACGTTCTGCTCGCGCCTCGCTAGAATCAATCGCCATTAGTCGTTTGATTACCTCAGCGTAGTCACTATCGCCACTAAATGTAGCAATAGATACTAACTCACCGCCACGAGCGGTCCATAGATCAGAAAATATTGACTGTAAGCGAAGGTAGTCGCTAGATTGTGGGGTGACAATTGCTGCATTCCTGTATCCAGCTTTCCAGGCCATTTCGGCTGCCTGCGCTATCTCATCCTCTGGGGCTAGTCCAAACTGGTAGAGCTGAATAGGAATTGATTCTGTATCATCACTATAATTTAATGCCAAAGTCGGTACTGGTAAATTGGGTAAACTTTGCAGTTGATTGACAAGGTTTTTGTTGAGTGGACCGATTATTAATTCGGCTCCATCATCCACAGCGCTATTGTAAAGTGGTTTTATATCGAGCTTGTCAGTACTGTCATATACAGAGATTCTTGGTACGTCCCGAGATATCGATAGTGCTTGGTAGTAGGCGCTAAAAAAGCCCTCCTGTATGGCATTACCAGCAGCTTCTTGCAACGGGAGAATCAATGCGATGTGTCCTGGCCGTTCGTCCCACACTTTCTGTAAATCAATAAGTGCTGCCGGGAGGTTTTCTGATGCTGAATGTCTAGCCCAAATTCTTTGCCACTGCAATATGGAATCAAGTTGGCTGCGAATACTGAATTGATCTGCGCGAGTAACCCGGGCAAGTTCAATCCAGCCTCTTAGTTCATAGCTGTTTGCATCATTGGCAAAAGTGTCGAGATCTTCATTGTTTAACTTCGTCAGAGCATCCCAAATTTTATTAGTAATTTCGGAAGTGGGTCTATCTCGAGATCGACTGGTGCTTTCTATATAGGTTCGAGCAGCACTGTCGAATTGTGAAAGCATTTCGTAGGCTTGTCCTAAACTTGCATAATAGGACTGGAGTATTTCTCTACTTATATTGTTGTCTATATCGCTCTGCTCCACCAGTGATTCAGTGAGCCATTGACGTGCGTTCTCTGCCTCGCCATTTTCCAGCGCAATATGAGCACCGCTGAGCACCAAGAGTAACTTAAGTTGCGTGGGTAAAAGATTGTTTAAAG
>CAWKZI010000131.1:0-6426 GCA_963854365.1 Gammaproteobacteria bacterium | reverse complement strand
GCGATCCTAATCTATGAAGGAGATAACGATACTATTTATCATGTGCCCGAAGAGAAAATTGTTGGTCAGTTCCAGGAAATAGTGGCAAAGATTCATGCGGCTCTGCCGGAGACCCGAATTTACATTCTCTCGGTGAAACCCAGTATAGCTCGCATTAGTGTTTGGGATGCCGCGCAACGAGTTAGTGCGAATATTAAATCAATCGCGAATCATGACCCCCTTGTCCACTATGTAGATGTAGCCAACCCTTTCCTAAAAGCAAACGGCCAAGTCATGACAGATATCTTTGTCGAGGATAATCTTCATCTAAATGATATGGGAAATTTGATTTGGGGTGCGGCAATTAGGGCTGCTCTTATGCCTATCGAAATTCGCTACGAATAATTTACACCTGCTGCTTAGTAGCAAACTGAAAACTGAATTATTTGAAGTGCACATTAAACAGGGTGGCCCTATGGCCTCCCTTTGTCGTTCTAATTTCTTTTCTCGAGATTGATTCTTTTTTAGGTAATGGACTAATCAGTTTTGTTATCGAATTGTTACTGAACTAATTTAGCAATGTAATTACTGTGTTTGTTTGATTTACTTATAGACTGAGTGACTCAATTGTTTTATGTGCAGACTTATACTTACGTTGGCTATTGAGTACTTGTTGAATTGGCGCGCCGTAAGATTGAGAGGCACCTTGAAGCATACCTCAGAAATGCAGTGCAAAAAACTTCGCAATAGATAATTACCGCAGCAAAGAGTTTTTACGGAAAGCCACGGGCTATATTTCTTCTATCAGTTCTCGGTTCAATCTTACCCCTAAGCCTGGCTCCTGCGGCATCGCCATGAATCCTTCGCTATCGACTTCCGGAGGATTCTCCATAATCGCGAACCCATTGGTGTAAGGAGAAATGGGCGGATCATTCATAATTTCGATCCAAGGACAATGAGGCCATGTACCAATCATATGTAGCTGGGCGATTGTGCCTAATTGGCCACCACCGTGATGAGGTATGACGAGTTTGTGATGGGCTAGGGCAAGCGCTGCTACTGCACGCAGCCCTTGAATGCCCTCGGTTACTAGAATTTCTGGTTGCAATATGTCGTAAACAGACTTCTCTATGATGGTTAGAAATTCCTGCACTCCCTGGTTGTTCTCGCCGCCTGCGAGCGTGATGTCAGTGGCGCGATTGAGCTCCGCCAATCCATCATAGTCATATCTTTTTAAAGGCTCTTCCAACCAGTAAACATTCATTTCTTTTAGGGCGCGAGCTGTGTCCAGCGCTCGACTATAATCCCATTGAATTCCAGGTTGCCAGATTCCGCTTGATTGAGCCTGATTTGCATCAGTCATAATGGTGAAATCATCACCGACCGCATCGCGTACTAGTTCAACCGTGCGAATATCCTCCTTCATTTTCAGGTGGTGGAGGCGAATTTTTATGCCTTGCCAGCCTTCCTCTTTAAGTCTTACCGCGGTATCAGCTCGTTCTTCTGGGGTTGAGAGTTGAATCATGCTGGCGTAGGCAGGGACTTTATCTTTCTGCGCCCCCCATAATTTATAGAGTGGCTGACCTGTCACCTTTCCGACAATGTCCCATAGGGCAATTTCGATGCAACCAACGTCTCTCCAGTTGGATGCTGCACCATTGGTGTAGCGCATGCGATGGCCGAGAGCTTCGTTATCAAAGGGGTCTTGACCAACTAAAATTTGCTTCATGAAGTTGATGCCGGACGGGCTCATGCCAGGAGCGATACCAGTAATTCCCTGATCAGTAGTTATTTCTGTGATTGTGCCACCACCAATTCTACGCATATAGGGTCTTCCGGGTGCCCAGGCTGATTCCATTACACCGGTTTCACCTAAGGTCTTCATACGGTAGACGCGAATATCTGTAATACGGGGTCGGTCAGATTGAGCGAGGGCGAATTTGGGGAACGTCAGAGGCGCGAGTGAAGCACCAAAAGTAGATAGAAATTGACGGCGTTTCATAAGTTATTCTCTTCTGCTTCAAGAGCCAAGGTATTAGCTCTATCGAATTGTTAAGGAGATAATTCTATTCTCGTTCGATACAGCCGGTATCTGGCAAAACACTATGCGACAAGCGAGCTACGGTGAAAAAATCTACCAACACCGCTGTTCGCGCAAAAAATTACGATGAGGTAAAGAACGCAGGGAGAGCGTAAATTCTCATTGCGATTTACCTCAAGTAATTATCAAGCGATTAGTATTCGTCATAACCCTCGGTTAGCTCGATGTAGACACCATTGGGGTCAGTGATGAAAGCGATTTTTAATTCAATTGAACCAATCTCTCGATAGCTAACATTAAATTCAATGCCCTTGGCTTCTAGTTCTTTGCAGAAGGCTTCCAGATCATCTAGCTCGAAGCCAATGTGATCAATTGCGGTTCCTTGAGTTGGGGCTCTTTCAGTATCGGAATTACCAAAACTTAAATTCATACCCGGGACATTTGTAGTTGTTGCAATTCTGCCTCTCGGTCTTACTTCTAAACCAAAAATATCTGTATACCAGGCCATTAATTCTTCTGGGTTAGGTGTAATGAAATGAATGTGATAACCGCTGATCTCTGTGGAAAGTTGCTGATCCTCCTGCATTTCAACGACTGCACCATCAGGCATAAATACATAGGCATTGGTTTGGCCTTCTGACCCAGTAAAAATACGACCGACTTCTAGACCATCAGCGCGCCATTTGTCGAGGAACCGATCAATGTGCCGAACCTTAAAGCCAAAGTGATCCATAACTGTGGCCCTTGAGTCCATCGTAGGTTCAGCTTCAGCAAGTGCTACCAGCATGTTTGGCAACCGCACCGTTTGCAGAAAACCTTTTTGCACAGCGATACCGCCAAAATGTTCAACTAAGATTCTTTCATTTTCTTCGATATCTACAACATTGAGATGAACGTGTCCGTAGGTTAGACCGGATGCATTAGGAACTGCTAGTTGTCCTAGAGTGGGAGTGGAGAGTAGGCAAAGTAACAATAATGTTGATAGCCGTGGCACGGTATTTCCCTCGATAATGTTTCTGGTAACAATTGAATTAAGTAAAGTTAGCATAATAACAATGCCCGGAAGTGTCCAACTCAATCCCAGACTTCTGCAATGAGTTCGTATGATCTGCGTCTCGCGGCAGCGTCATGAGTAATTGTAATTAGCATCAATTCATCTAGTTGAAATTGATCCACTAATTTCAACAGTTTTGTTTTTACCTGCTCAGGGGTTCCAACAACTCTTTTCCCTTTACTGTCCTTGACTGCTGCAAGCTCAGCATCTGAAAAAGGATAGTTGCGGGCGGCGTCCACGGTAGGAAAAGGACCAGGGCTACCCTGCAGAAGCCTGACATACCAGAGGTCTCGACTCAGGGAAAGTTGTTGAGCTTCTTCCTCAGTATCAGCGCAGATTGCAAATACAGTTAGTGCGCTTTGCGGCTCTTGAAAATTGGGACCGGCTTTAAAATGGCGCCGGTAATGGTCAAAGATATCTGGTCGAATATTTGGGTTAATAAAATAAGCGAAATTGTAAGGGAGTCCGGTAAGTGCGGCCAATTCCGAACTGTCTTCACTGGACCCGAGCATCCAGATCTGTGGCGGAATTTCCACCCTTGGGAATGCCCGCGCATTTTCCATTCCTGGAGTCCGTGGATCGGTATCGTTTATTAGAGCTTGTAAATCTACTACCATATTGGGGAAATGCTCTGGGCCTACCCGCGAGCCATAGCGAATTGCGGCTGCTGTAAACGGGTCGGTGCCTGGTGCCCTGCCAATTCCTAAATCGATCCGGCCAGGGTAGAGGGTTTCTAATAGTTTAAAATTCTCAGCTACTTTGTAGGGACTGTAATGAGGAAGCATCACTCCGCCTGAACCGATACGCAAAGAGATGGTTTCTGCGCCTAACCTACCCAATAAAACCTCAGGAGAACAACCGGCCAAAGCATCAGATGCATGATGCTCGGCGAGCCAGTAACGATGATACCCAAGGCCGTCGCAAAGACGTGCCAGATCAAGGGTCTCCTGCAAAGCTGCAGTCGCACTGGACCCTTGCTTTATTGGTGATTGGTCGAGTACCGAAAGCGGTATTTTTGTGTCCTTAGAGAGCACTTAACTTGTTCCTTAATTTGCGTGAAATTAATAATAATTAATGATTTATTCCAAATGTATAAATAATCACTAAAAATGTGTGCAATATAGTAACACAAATGCAAATAGTTCTTATTTTTACTGGCTTTCCATCGATTCTCATGAGTTTTTTAGGTACAGTGCCACCCATAAAGCCGCTTTTATATTCGTAAACCCAGACGGCTATATATTTAAGACAAAATCATAAGAATTAAGGGGAGAAGTATGCGCAAAAAATTTCCGAGTAAACGCAAGGCAATTACCGTTGGGGTAATTCTTGCAGGTCTATCATTACCGGTAGCCGCTCAAGACGATAATGAAATCGAAGAAGTGGTAGTTACAGGTTCATTTATCCGCGGAGCCGCGCTGGATGCACCGTCTCCTGTCCAAGTTGTGGACAGAGACAGTATCGAAGCTCAGGGTGCTGCAATTATTTGGGACGTGATCAAGAATTTGGAAGTGAACTCCGGTTCATTTACCAACTCCGGATCAGGTGAGCGATCTCAAGTAGAAGGCACGGCGCAAGTTAACTTGCGTAACCTAGGTGAAAACTCCACGTTGGTTTTAATCAACGGTAAACGAGTGTCACCTTATGCTGGTACGACAACAACCGGCGGCGAATTTGTGGATATTAATGCGATTCCATTGGTTATGACTGAGCGAGTCGAGATCTTAACAGACGGTGGTTCTGCTCTTTACGGTGCGGACGCAGTAGCCGGCGTGGTCAACGTAATTATGCGTACCGATTTTGAAGGTTTCGAACTCTACGGTGACATTCAAGGTGTAGAGGCGGCAGGTGATGCTTACGATACAACTTTAAGTGGCATCTGGGGTTGGGCCAGTGATGATGGCGACACCCATTTGGTTCTTTCCGCTGAGCGATTCGAGCGAGATAAAGTAAACGTGCTGGATGGCAATCACATCGATGAAAATTCTCAGTTTCTCGGCACCACGTCTTCAATTGGTAACAACATTGGTATTCCTTCCTTCGGGGCGAACATCAATCCCGACTATATTAGAGCCGATATTATGGCTTTTAACGTAGCCCAAGGTGGAACAGCTGATCCGGTATTCGGCGACCCCCTGTGTTTAACTACAAAGACTAACGAAGGTACTTTTATGTTTGAGGGCGCCTTACGCGAAGCGCGCGGTGAGCGGAGTGGTGCCTGTCGTGAAGACGTAGCTCGATTTAATTTTCTTTCCAGGGATACGGAGCGGACAAGTTTTGCTATGGCGTTTGACCATACCTTCAGTGAGGCGGCTGAATTTTATTCATTCGCCAACTTTATGGAGAATGAGATCATTCTAGAAGGTGGTGGCTTGAACAACACCGGTGGTTCCAGTGCAACTCGTGGACCTACTGTGTTCCTAGCGCAACCTGGTGCCTACACTCGTAACCCTGCTTTTGGTTATAACGCTATCGGTCAAACAGCAGAATTAGGTTTTTTTGCACCTTCTATCGGCCTAACTCGGCCAACCGCTGCAGACATTACGAATGCTCCGGTAGATATTCGAAACGGTGGTATTAACGTTGCTTTCCTTGGTAATCCTAGAGATGGTATCCCGAGAGATGGTGTGCGTTCCAACACTAACAGGTCGCGTTCGAGCATAGTACAAGCCGGTTTGAGGGGTGATTTTACTTACAATGACCGTCCCTGGAATTACGATGTGAGTGTTGCTTGGAGTGATTCAAGTAATGAACAAACCTATCAAACGTTCAACCGTGAGCGCACAGAGCTTGCGGCCAATGGTTTAGGTGGTCCAAATTGTACTCCAAATGGCGTATCTGATTTCGATTTTCAGGGTCAGAAAGGTCCATTTGGTGGCGCCGTGCCTCAGGCATGGGATTACTTCGGTTCTGGCTATACTCAGACTTTCTTCCCGGGCTATGTATTACATACCCGTGAGGCTCTTTCCTTAGCATTGACCAGTAATAACCAAGGTCAGGGTGGGTGTGAGTTCTATAACCCGTTATTAAGTGCAATATCTAACCCTGATGTGGCTAATTCACCAGAGCTTATGGCCTGGATAAATCAAACGGTGTTGCGTGCGGATAAGCGCAACTCCGTAGGTGTTATCGATGCTGTTATGGGTGGTGAGTTTATGGATATGCGAGGTGGGGCTGCAGCTGTTGCCTTCGGCGCTCAGTACCGCGATAGGAGTACTTCATCAAGAGCACCACTGATGAATGATCCCGGAAACCCAAATGCTATTTTGGGCTACGATGCAAGTGGTGTTCCGAATAAGTTCCATAGAGTAGAAAACAACATGGAGTGCTCTAACTGTATCTTTAATTTTGA
>CAWKZI010000130.1:0-6448 GCA_963854365.1 Gammaproteobacteria bacterium | reverse complement strand
AGATAGCCTGACTTACAATCACTATCACCCAATCTAAATAAAACAAATTGGAGCGGGTAGCGGGGATCGAACCCGCGTATCCAGCTTGGAAGGCTGGGGTTCTACCGCTGAACTATACCCGCTTGAAGTCTTCACCCCCACATCATCATAAGTATGGTGGAGGGGGGTGGATTTGAACCACCGAAGCTTGCGCGTCAGATTTACAGTCTGATCCCTTTGGCCACTCGGGAACCCCTCCCACGAGATAATCCAAGGATCAAAAACCCTGGCACTCTCACTCAGGAGCGGCATTTTATGGGAATTGTGGTCCTTGTGCAATCGTTTCACAGAGATTTTCTGTACGACTTAAATGGGGCCGATCTAGCGTCAATTCTAGCCATGAAGCCGATTCGGCAGTTCTGGATTCAGTCGGCCGGACTAAAACCTCAATTGGACCGGCAGACTGAGGTATTTCCTCTATTTCTGCAGTGTACCCAAGGCCATCAATCTGAGCCTGCACTGCAGCAGCCTCTTCAATGCGCTCAAATACCCCCAAGGCAATTGCATTTTCCAACAAACCTCTGGTAATCATGTAAATTTCCGTCTCAATTAAAGCCTGAGACAGCTGCTCACTAAGCCGACCCAGTATTTCTATAGCAGCTAAGCGAGAGTCAGATGGGGGGAGAAACACCCTATAAATTGGGTCCTGCGGATCTCCAGTAAGCCTAAGCTCTGCCACCAAACCCAGGTTCTGAGCTTTTTGTACCAAGCCAGCTGCGTCATCAAGGCTGGTAAACCTGCCATAAGTAAAACAAATTAGTCCAGATTGTAGGTTTTCTTGCCGAAGCAAAGCTGTTTGCTCCTCATATTCACCTAGCAGGGTTAAACCGTTGTTTAGTAAACCACGAGTTTCTTTATTATACGGAGGTAGAGTCTCTTCTGAACCAAATCGAGCCCAACCGAAATAGCCGAGATTAACGATTATGAGAAAAATGACGATGTTACGCATTAACTAAGACCACCCCCCCCAGATTCAGCTAAGCACTACCGGCTGGGCAGGCAAACGCCAAACCATCTAAAACCAGCGTAGCAACGATTTCACCATCAATATTTACTAAATGTTGTTGGATTAGCTCAGCATTGCCACCACTCAAATACAGTTTAGATTCCGGGGATTCCTTTATAACAACAGAAACCACTTTTTCAATTAAAGCTAATAGGCTTGCCAAACCACCACCACTTACAGCCGCATCAGTTGAATGTCCTAATTCGGGAATCGGACTAATTCGATTTGAGTCCAGCTTAATATTGGTATTTGATTCCAGAGCACGAGCCATGAGCTCAATCCCGGGAATAATATAACCACCATTATGAACTCCATCGCTATTTACTACATCCACAGTCAGAGCTGTGCCACTATCAACGATAACGCAAGGTCCGCCGCAACGATTATACGCAGCCACCATCGCCAACCAACGATCAATTCCAAGACGACTAAAATCTTCATACTGGTTGCTAACCCCAGCACATGACCTGCTTACCTTCGCTAACTGCAGTGACAAATTAAATGTTTTCGACGCCCATCTAGAAACGAGCTTATTTGCGCCCTCGCTTCGCACACTACTCATCCGAATCGCAAATATTAAAGCTGCCGAGAAATCTAGATCCGCCAACTCAGCTTCACTTTCAACGTAACCCTGTTCTGAAGCAACAGTCGAATTAGCTTCTAGCACTCGCCACTTAATCCGCGTGTTACCAGCGTCTAATTCTAGAATCATGAGTTACTCGCTTCATTCAATTCACGTAAAGAAGGAATTATTTCTCCACCATTAATCGTCCTTAATCCTAAAGCCGATTCCAAAAGCAGCCCTCCTTGATCATCCACGCCAGCAGATTTACCTATTGCTAAAGTTTCACCATTTTTAATCACTATGTCAGCTCCTAAATAACAATCTAGCTTATTCCAAGCGTCCTTAAACGAAGCAAAACCAAACTTAAGAAAGATATTTAAATTTTCTGAAAGTCGATTAATCAAACTGGCAACGATTGCCGTTTGCTCAATCGGGCTAACGCAAATGGCATTGATATCAGTAACCGGCCGATCAATCTGAGCGACAACATTGCTTGGCAAGTCTATGTTGATCCCGACCCCAAACACCATATAAGTCTCTGCCTGGTGAGTCTTTAAATCCAATAAGATCCCAGCGAGTTTTTTCTTCCCATGAAGTAAATCGTTGGGCCATTTAAGTTGCAAACCTTCAACACCAAGCTGAGAAAGAGACTCATGCAAACTAATTGCAGTAAGCAAACTCAAGCTTTGCAAATTTTCTGTGGCTAAATTAAATCTATATACCAACGACATATAGATACCTGCGCCTTGAGGGCTCAGCCAAACTCTCCCACGCCTGCCTCTCCCAGCAGTTTGAGAAGTCGTGACCAATACCCAATTTTCAGTTTTCCCAGCATCAATTCTTCTAGCGACCTCGGCATTTGTAGAATCAATTTCATCAACGTAAACAATCTCCATAAAACACTTTAGTGCTTCATCCGTTAACAGCCCTCTAATGAAATCAATATTCATAAATTATTTTCAGGAAAACAGGAACTAAGAAGTAATCATTTATATCCAAACTGAAACAGCAATAAATAAAAAAAGGAGCAAGAATCCAGTGCAATGCACAGCAAACCGCCCCTTCCTTAAAACTCTGTTATTTGATCTCGTTAAATTTCTTTAGCTTACAGTAAATTATTCTAGGCTCGGACCAATATTCTAGTCGCTTGATGCAACAGCCTTATCTTCAGCTTTTAATTTAGAGACCACACCCCAACTTTCTAAAATAATAAATAACGCAGACACCATAACCGCAACTTGGATCAGAACAAGGATCCACTGACCTTTACTGATGTAGTCCATTATGTACCAAACGCCAGCCCAGATAGCCATCAATAAAATAAATATCATTGGAGCTATAAGATACCTGGCCGGTCGCCCAAGCTTAAGCAAATATACAGAGAGAATTATTAATGTCATTCCTGCGAGGATCTGATTCGTAGCACCAAATACTGGCCATATCAGCGTTCCGCCGTCTCCAGGGTAATTTCCATTTGATACTCCAAACGCCAACAACAAGCATGCTCCCACAGCCACCATAGTTGATATAATATTATTTTTTAAAGGATTAATCCCGTATATGTTTCCCCATTCTTGGATAATATATCGTGTCAATCTAAGACCTGCGTCCATAGTTGTGCCGGCGAACAAAACCACCATCACAGCCAGCATTGTTTGCGCAAAAGCCAGAGATATCCCCCAACCATTAGAAATCAATAGCGCGCCACCCGAGATAAACCCGCCAGCAGATGGGCCTCCTGTAAAAGTCGGATAAAGCTCATTCCAACCTCCTGCAGCGGTTGCCGCATACAAGGAACCTGTTACAGCCACGATAGTTATCAAAGCTAATGAACCCTCACCTAACGCACCAAGATAACCAACAAACCGCGCATCTTTCTCATTGTTGAGTTGTTTTGCGCTTGTGCCGGAGGAAACGATCCCATGGAACCCAGACAAAGCACCGCAGGCTATGGTAACAAACAGAATCGGCCAGATAGGCGGCGTTCCCTCCGCTACATCATTGAACATAGGAGCAGCTACATCAGGCATGGTAAACAAAACTGCTGAATAGAGAACGATTAAGCCGACCACTAATTGCGCACCATTTATATAGTCACGCGGCTGAAGCAATAACCAAACTGGCAGCATTGACGCAATACCAGCGTAAACATATAGCAAAATGATCCAATTACCTCGCTCTCCAAGCCCAAATATATCTCCTGGCAGAGCCAGCGGCATGATACTTCCGATATAAATCGTAAAATAAAGAATACCTACGCCTATAATCGATATCAGTAAAAGATTAAATTTTTTGCGAATAAGAACACCTACAGCAATTGCGACTGGAATGGCCGCCCAAGCAGGGAAAACTGATTCAGGATAGATGACCATCTCATCTCCGATAATAGTCGCAAACATCGCATTAACTAAAACCAGAAGCAGAAAAATTATTATCATCATAACGGAACGGACCCGCGTCCCTATGATGGTTTCAGAGAGAGCCCCTATTGACTTAGCATCATGTCTATTGCTGGCCCATAAAGCTCCAAAATCATGTACCCCTGCGAAAAAAATCGACCCGAAAGTTACCCATAGAAGAGCTGGGGCCCACCCCCAGTAGACTGCTATAGCCGGGCCAACAATAGGTGCTGCTCCAGCGACAGCTGTAAAATGAGACCCCCAAAGGACAAATTTATTGGTCGGAACGTAATCAACACCATCCTCAAACCGATGGGCGGGCGTTTCGTAATTCGGATCGAGCTGATAAATTTTTTCAGCTATAAATTTTGAATAGACAAACCATCCAAATGAAAAACCAATCAAACCGAAAATGACGATGAAGATCGAGGACATATGGTGCTCTCCCGGATTATTATTATGAATTCTAAGCGAGGCATCATAGCAAGTTAAATGCTGTGGAGACAACGATATGCTCTACATTGCAGGACTTATTCCTTATCTTAAAACTAGGCTTTTGGGGCATGGGAAATTATTGGCCGAGTACAAACAAAACAATCGAGACCGCAGATTGCAAAAGATATCAATACATCTAGAGAATGTATCTGGTTCAAACCCGAACAAAAAACCCGCCAACATCTCTGTTCACGGGCTCTGGTTCTAGCACAACTCAGTTTTAATTCACCGGTTCTACTGCATGGTAAGTCCAGTAGCCGATAAACATCTCATCCCAGCTCTGTAGACCAAACGTCAATTCCTGACTTGGGTCAGGGTTCGCAGGATTATACTCGGAGTTATCAAAAGTACCGGTTACATGAACCTTGGTTCCTGCTGGCACCATGACTGGATCAGCAAGCTCATAAGTTGGCTGCCAAGCATAACTGTAGTTCGGTACTGACAACAAATCAGTCATCGATCCATCAAAATTTTCCATTGCAAACTTCATATCCTTGCCGCGGAAATGCATATGGGGGCGCAGACCCGTGACCATTACGTCTTCCTGAAACACATACTCTGCGGCTGACTCGTGGTTTTGGTCGAATGCGGGAATCTTAAATTGTGAAGCTACTGATCGGGTGAAGTTTTCATGCTTCGGCGGCTCATCATACATATATAAACCAAGAATCGTTTCGTCAGTAGTTGCTTTACCGTTGGTTGTAAAATGAAACTGCATAGAAAGTTTGTGACCTTCAGGAATCAACACACCAGTATCTGCACGAAAAGACATCGCCTCAACCTTACCTGGCGCATAACCTTCGAGAAATCGGCGCGCGATTGAAGCGGTATTGGCTTCGCCACCGTCAAAGTTTTCCTTCGGAGCTGTTACATAGGTAAGCAAATGGTGTAACACAGATTCATCACCTGGAATGAATTGTACGGCTTTAACCCACTTGTCTTCAGTGAAAGGTAACTCGACATCAACATCGATATAATTCATAACACCAGTAGCAGGAATTTCCATCTTCGGCGCCTTCACGATGTAATCCGGCTCACCTAGCGCCCATTCTTTCCAATTAGGCATTTCAATCTCTGTTAGTGGATCAACAGCAGCGGCCCCACGAGGTGCTCCTGCATCTATCCAATGCACCAGAGTTTGCATATCGGCATCTGACATATAGCGAGCATTATTAAAGTGCCCAATCGCCGGATCTACTTGAGTAGGTGGCATACGCTTGGTAAGCAACACTTCACGAATCATCGGTGACCAGCCCTGGAGCATAAGATGACTGTCCATGGCGAAAGGTCCGATGCCTCCTTCACGGTGACAAGTTACACACTGCTCGCCAATAATAGGAGCAACTTCGGTCGCATAATCAGGAACTACATTAACATGTTGCTCTTTTGCTGGATAAACCAGATCGCAGCCGCGTGCAGCCGTTATCAGGGTGGTATCTAGTGTGCCGGCGATTTCGCTGGATAATGTTGCAGCAACTGAAGCACCCAAAGAACCGCGATAGAGCAGGGTTAATCTCTCAGGGTCCAAAATTACTACTTCGCCTGCTTTAGTAAGGCTTAAAGTCTCAGAAACCAATTGTCCATCATCAATCATCAAGGGCATCTCAAGTCCTCGCTCAGCTTTGGCATTGCGAATAGATATGAGGTCAGAGCTAGTAGAATTAATTAGAGCGAATGCAATTTTTTCTTCGACCCAATCAGACTGCATTGCTTCGAACTGCACAAGAGTGGAATTAAGGGACTCACAACTGGCATCGAATGACATTAAAACTAAAGCTTCCATATTTCGGTAGCGGCTCAATTGATGAAATTCACCATCACTGTCTATAAGACCGAAGTCACCGACCCTATCAGGAAGAGCAGACACAGACATTGAAAGCAGACCCGCGGTTACAGCTGTTATCAACAGATTTAACATTTTCATTCTAGATATCTCTGAGGAAG
>CAWKZI010000129.1:0-6514 GCA_963854365.1 Gammaproteobacteria bacterium | reverse complement strand
TTTTTTAGGATGCGTAATGAGTTCTCTTCGGTTTCGCTACCAGACTACTGTGTTTGGTGAACACGATATTCATTTCAGGTGTCTTAGAGATCGCAATCAATTTGAAGATATTGATGGCATTGCAGAGGAACTGGGCATCTCTTCGGCATCATGGCCATTATTTGGCATGATTTGGCCATCTGGAGAAGTGCTCGCCCAATTGATGTCTAACTACGATATCAAGAATCGTCGAATACTAGAGCTTGGTTGCGGCGTCGGCCTCGCAAGTCTGGTTCTCAACGCCCGAAATGCTGATATTACTGCCACCGATATTCACCCCTGCGCAGAGAACTTTCTCAACCACAATACTTCTCTGAACAGCGGGCCGTTAATTCCGTTCTGGCGCACTTCTTGGGAAGATCTCCAAGATAAGGAGGAAGGTGAATTTGATCTAATTATTGGTAGCGATGTTCTTTATGAGCCAAATCATTCGCAAAAACTCTGCGAATTCATTGATCATTACACAAAAACAGACTGTGAAGTGTTAATAGTAGAGGGAGGCCGCGGCTATGCTGCAAAATTCGGCAAACGCATGTCGGCTCTGGGTTTCATCCCTAATGTAATCTTCCAGGAGGAGTGGACTGGCAAGCCGGCGAAGTTTAAAGGCAAAATTCACCGTTTTCGCCGAGTGAAAAACAAAAGACACTAATAAAAACAAAGAGATAAGCATTGACATCACTAATTTAGGGGTTACAATGCCAGCAGCTTGAATGAAAGCCAACTATTTATACCTATTTCGAAGTCTTCTAAGTAATTCCTCGTCCTGTCGTCTATAAGTACCAGCCCAATTTCATGCACTTACTCCTCGGTCGGCTTTGGTTTACCAAAAGATCAGGAAAAATTTATTTAAAAACAGGATATTAGTATGTCTGACAAAATTACTGGAACCGTTAAGTGGTTCAATGAAAGCAAAGGTTTTGGCTTTATCGAAAGAGAAGGCGGCCCTGATGTATTCGCACATTTCAGTGCAATTTCCGGCTCTGGATTCAAAACTCTCGCCGAAGGCCAGCGTGTTGAATTCGTAGTAACTGATGGCCAGAAAGGTCCACAAGCGGAAGATATCGTCGCTCTATAAAGATCAGTTGGCCCTGGGCCAACTTTTCCAAATAGAAGATAGCAATTTAGGTATGGGTCTAAATAGAAGCCTCATGCATAGGAGCTATTACCAAAAAAGGCAGGTCTATTGATCTGCCTTTTTTGTGGGTAAAAATTAGCTCTAAGTGAACTGGAAAACCTACCAGTCAAGCCAGCCTCAAAAATATTAAGGTAAAAGAGTGTCATTTCGATAGAGCTAATCATGCAATTGAAGCACCTGCTAAACCATTTTTCATTTCTTGATATTTCTTCGCTGTTGGTATTTTTTTGTTACAATCTCTCCATAGCTAAATGCGATTTTTTAAAGCTTTAGTTACTCCTAAATTGAGCAGAACATGTTTCCAAAACTAAACCTTGTGACAGCCTTTTATATTGGCTTTTCTTTCATTGTTATTTCCTTGATCTCTTCGTCGGCGCACGCCGCAAATGTAAACAATGCAGATTTCAGAGTGAGCTCAGACACCGGCTACTCAATCGCAGTGTATAGCCAGCTGTCTCCCATTGAAATCAATAAGATTCATAGTTGGATAATCGAAATTACTGATAGAAACAACCGGCCGCTGAAAAGTGCAAATATAGAAATGATTGGCGGGATGCCTGATCACGATCACGGTCTGCCAACAGAGCCTCAAGTTACCGAAGAAGTAGAACCCGGGAAATACCTTCTAGAGGGAGTGCGATTCCATATGCAAGGGAAATGGCAGATTATCTTCACTATCAAGGAGAACGGTAATAAGGATCAGGCTATCCTTGAACTCCAATTGTGATGAAGAAAATCCTCGTCAGTATTATCGCAGCAGCCATTAGTCTTTCCTCGCTTAGCTATTTTGCTTGGAATAACTTCTCATTTAGCAACACCAATGAATGGTCTGCAGAAGAACTAAGACTTATCCAATCTCTTTCTCTGGCAGAATTGCCGGCTTTGTCAATTGATCCCAGCAACCGCCTAGCAAATGACAGCCGCGCCTTGGACTTAGGTTATAGACTCTTCTTTGACACGAGATTAAGCAGCAACTCCCAGGTGTCCTGTTCTAGCTGTCATCGACCGGAACTAATGTTCACTGATGGACTGCCCCTAGCAATAGGAATTGATATTGGCCCACGTCATACACCAAGTCTCGTGGGAACCGCCTATAGTCCTTGGTTCTATTGGGATGGTCGCAAAGACAGTCAGTGGGCCCAAGCCTTAGCACCGCTGGAAGCGAGGCACGAGCATGAATCTGATCGGGTTAGTATTATCCGCCTACTGGCAGAAGATGCTCTACTAAAAAATAGTTATGAGTCCGCGTTTGGCAGTCTACCCGTTCTGGAATCCTTGCCCGATTCAGCTTCACCCCTAGGCACAGATGCTCAACAGCAAGCTTGGCAGGATATAGAGAGCAACCAACAAGCCGCTATTTCAGGAGCTTTCGCTAATGTCGGTAAAGCACTCGCAGCTTATCAACGATTAATTCTTCCAGGTAGAACTAGGTTTGACCGTTATGCAGCTGAATTAGCAGCAGACAAAGAAATGGGAGAAACTGAAACCCTGAATTCTATTGAGATTGCTGGCCTAAAACTATTTATCGGGCAAGGCCAATGCATTAACTGTCACAATGGGCCACTTTTCACCAATCATGAATTTCATAACACTGGGGTGCTGGCAATCGCTGGCCAACTGCCGCCCATGGGAAGGTATGATGGCATTAGAACAGCCAGGAAAGATCCATTCAATTGCTTAGGAGAATTCAGTGATGCCATTGAAGGTGACTGCACTGAATTACGCTTTGCTCGAGATGAAAATGATGTAGTTGGTGCTCAGAAAACACCGACTCTTAGGAATGTCAGTCTCACCGCACCATACATGCACGGTGGGCAAATCAAAACTCTCGCGGAAGTAATGGTTCACTACAATGAAGCCCCGACTTCAATGCTCAGTCATAACGAAGCGAAGCCATTGGAACTCCGCGCCGTTGAACTTAAGCAACTAGAAGCGTTCATGGAAACACTAAGCGGTCCCCTCGCGACTTCCTCAAAGTGGTTATCAGCGCCTTAAGAAGTACGACTAGCTAAAGGGCTTTACCTAGTCATTAACCAAGATAGCCGTGTTCAGCAAGCTGCACCAAAATACCATCTGGATCCGTAAAGTAGAGCTGGTCACCTCCACTGGTTCTATTAGCGGCGTCTCTATTCACATTGGCTTGAATACCATGGTCAACTAGTTTTTCCTCCAACACATCCGGATCGTAGTTTTCAACACCGATACACATATGATGCATGCCGCCTGGATTTGGTAGGTTATAAAGACCAAGAAAACTCTGATCACCCAAGCCCATATTCAAACCTCCATTTGGAGGTCTACTAATAATTTCCATTCCCAAAACTCGATTGTAAAAATCGGCGGAACGATTCACATCAGTTACTGACAATGAAACGTGATTCATTGAACGGCCGACCGCTACAGGAGCCGGCGCTTGCGCCACAGCACTGGGGACTAACGATACCGCGGTGGCAGCCAGCAATGACGAAACCAATTCCCGCCGCGTCATTTTTTTCTGTTCGAATTGATCTAATAAAGTATCAATTACATTAATATCTGTCATCGAATTTTCTCCAAGCCCATAGAAACCATTGAAGTTTAGTTAGTCCGGAAGGGCAAAAACCCAAATTACTCCACCTTGAGGCACATAATGATTTTCACCTTTAACCAGATTCAAAAGGTTTTGTTCACGTTGCGCATCAACTCCCCACCCTGACTGAACGGCAATATATTGCTTGCCATCTAATGAATAGGTTACCGGCACTCCAGTAATCCCTGAATTAGTTCGCTGCTGCCATAAAATTTCACCACTACTTGCATCAAAAGCACGGAAGTAACGATCGTTGGTCCCACCCATAAAAACGAGGTCGCCTGCTGTCGCAAGTACCGGACCCCAGTTCTGACTGCCGAAGGTAGTAGTCCAGGCTTTCTCACCTGTATCGACATTCCATGCCTGCAGCTCACCTATATGTCCAGTGCCGGGACGCACAAAAAAGCCACCATTTTCCGATGGCGCACGTCCCATAAATGGTCTGCCCGGTCGAAATTGAACCTCTTCACCCTCCATGGTAGAGCAAACATTATCGTTCGCCGGGATAAAGAGTAGTCTAGAGACCGGATTAAAAGCAGCTGGCGGCCAATCCTTACCGCCCCAAAGTGATGGACAGAAGCTGGCTTCAAATCCTGTTCCTGGTTTTTTAGACATGTCGTACTCGGGGCGCCCTGTTACTGGATCAAGGCTAGTAAACACATCTTGATATACATAGGGGTTAGCTTCGACAAAATTGATCTGGTTCTCTTCTCTTTCCAAAAACCAAAGGTAACCATTCCTGCCCGGATGAACCATACCCTTAACAGTTTCACCTTGCCGCTGATAATCAATCAATAATGGTGCGGAAACTTCATCCCAATCCCAGGAATCATTCCAATGATATTGATGATGGGCTTTCAACTCGCCAGTGCTTACATCTAACGCGATCGTTGAAGTGGCATAGAGGTTATCACCTGGCCTTGTATCTCCCATCCAAGGACCTCCGTTGCCAGTTCCCCAATAGGCGACGTTAAATTCAGGATCATAGGAACCTGTCAGCCAAACGGGTACCCCACCGGTTTCCCACGTATCCCCTGGCCAGGACTCTGAACCTGGTTCTCCAGGCGCTGGGATTGTGTAGGTTTTCCAAGCAGGCTCTCCGGTAATAACATCGAATGCTGCGACAAAACCCCTAATACCAAGCTCTCCACCTGACACACCGACCATGACTTTGCCATCAGCGATCAATGGGGCCATGGTCATATAATAACCATTGTAATAATCCTCAACTGCAACTTCCCAAATCACATCACCAGTTAAGGCATCGAGAGAAACTAGGTAAGCATCCACAGTAGCCAAATAAACTCGATCACCATATAAGGCGACACCTCGATTGGTCGGGTGCATTTGTTGCAGGTCATCAGGCAAAAATCGAACATAACGCCAGATCATGTCTCCTGTTCTGGCATCGATGGCGATGATATGATTTTGCGGCGTGCTTACATACATATACCCGTCATTAACTATAGGTGGTGCCTGATGTCCCTCTCTTAGACCTGTCGAAAAAGTCCAAACTGGCACCAAGTCTTCGACGTTATCGATGTTAATCTCATCTAAAGTACTATAACCATGAGAGTCATAAGAGCCCCTATACATTAACCAGTTAGTCTCTTCCGGATTTTGCAATCGCTCATCGGTCACTGGATTGTATGGTGGCAGCGATTGCGCAACAGTGCTCAAACACCAACTGCAAAAAAAACCGGCAAGAATAAAACGACATGTATGATTCAGCATATTAAATCCTCTAGTGGTGCCAATTTTTTTAGTAGCCATTAGCAATATAGTAATTATTAGAAGTCTTGGGTAAATCCAACTCGACCTTTAAACGCACCGGCGACGGTTACGATTCCATCAACAATCTCTAGTGGAAGCATTGCCAATGGCCGCGGAGCAGGGCCACCTACATTCTTCGCGCCGTCATAAACATCAAATTGCGATTCATGGCAGGGACAGGCCATTCGCAGTAATCCCTCATCCCAATTAATTACGTCACAACCAGTGTGGGTGCAAACTGCCGAATAAGCCACAATACCTTCAGCAGCGTTCACTTGAAAACGCGAGTTGAGCTTTTCTTCATCGAGCTTCATTATCATCACCCGATTAAGCCTTGAACCATCTCTTATCGTTTCAGTATCTGGGTCCTTGGCCAGCGCCGATAATGGTTGCTGCTCCAATTCCAGCATGTCGAAGCCTATTAACTCTCCAATTCGATCGCCTTCATCGAAAACCAGTTGATCTCCTTGCTGTGGGCGCATTCGGTTAGGTGACTGTCCAAATGCTGTTATTGGCATTGCTATGCCTGAAACCAAACCAGCTTTGAATATAGTTCTTCGGCTTAATAAGGCTTTGTTGTCCTTTCTACTCGACATCTCGTTATCCAATTCTTTTACATTGTTAATTTCCAGTATGCATTTTACATTTTCTATCTGACGATTTATATCAGCGATCCGATCCGCAATGTTTAAAATTCCTAAGCTTAAGGTGCTTTATAAACTATCAGCTCACCCGAGTAGCCACCTCCACTCACCGCAATTGCTAAATATTGCTTTCCATCAATTTGATAAGTCATTGGCGATCCAGTTTGCGGTGCTGGCATTCGTAAGGCCCCGACTTCGGCTCCTGTAGTTTTATCGTAAGCACGCAACATGGCACGACGAACACCATTCTCATCTGAAGTTAATTCCGCTTCACCAGCTATTAACAAAGTACTGGTTACTAGGGTTCCTACTGAGGCATTCTGGCCAGTACGAGGGATATCCAAATCCAATAAA
>CAWKZI010000128.1:0-6532 GCA_963854365.1 Gammaproteobacteria bacterium | reverse complement strand
TTTTAGGCAATTGTATGGGGGATGAAATTAATCATAGCGGTCATGCTATAAGCGATCTTATGGCGCTCACGTATGATAAAAAAGAATACATAATTCCGAAAGGGACATTGTTTTCAGGCCAGTCGTACCAGTTAGAGGTTGAGCATTCGAATATGAAAACAGACATATACCAAAGTATTGAAACTATTGTCACGTATGCTGCAACCTCTTTCTTAGATTTTCAGACCACAGGAGAAAATAACGGCAACATTGATTGTCCGGCGCGCCCTTATGCGATGGATGGTGGACAGACGGATCGAATTAAAAGAGGGAATTAAATGAGACAATTTAGTGATATAAAATATTTTTTAAGGATGAATTAATATGAAGCTTTATGGCAGCGGTAATACACCGAACCCACGGAAAGTGAAGATTGTTCTGGCAGAGAAAGATATACCATATGAAATGGTTGAAATGGATCTAAAAAAAGCAGAACACAAAACGCCAAAATTTATGCGAATGAATCCACTTGGCAGGATACCAGTTCTGGAAACCGATGATGGAGAATTTCTCACGGAAGCAATCGCTATTTGCCGTTATCTTGAGGCGCTTCGTCCGGAACCGAATCTATTTGGTGGAGATGCACATGATTTGGGTATAATCGAGATGCACCACTCGCAGATCGAAAGCGATTTTTGGTTTCATGTCCGCAGCTCTTGGAAGCATGGCCCAGTGCTTCAAAAGATGGGTTATCAAGTTGCACCAGATGCAAAGGTGATCAGTGACGCAAATGTTTATGCTTATTATGAGAAGCTAAACAATGACTTGAATGATCGGAAATACTTGGTCACTTCACGCTTTACTATAGCAGACATAATCCTCTTAGTTTGTCTCGATTTTGCTATTCATTATTGTGGGCTGCAGCCAGATCAGTCTTTTCGAAATCTTTGGCGCTGGCATGGCTTTATCACATCCCGAAAAAGCGTTGATGCGATAACTTAGATACCTTTATTTGAGCTATCGAGCAGAGGATCCGCTATCAAGGATAAGACGAAGTATCGTTTTCTCGATGATAAATGAAAAGGCTCTTTTCATTTAAGCGCTATAATTTACGTTGGTACTGTATTCTGATGAGGGCAAAAACTTTAATGTTGTTTAGAAGTAATTTTTTATTTGGGATAAATTTATTTTTATTTACCCCTTTGATGGTCTTCACATTACCGGCGCATAGTTTAGCCAGTCAAATACATTCCTCCACGATAGTAATTGCTGAAAAATTTGGTGTTGTCGGTGTTATAAAAAAGGAAACTAAGTCTCTTTCATTACTAGCCATCAGTGATCTCTCGGTAATGCAGAATTTTTCATTACAGGACGCCCCAACGTCAATCGCATACGATGAATCAACAGAGGCTTTTTATATAGGATCTTCTTTAAATTCCAGTTTGTTGGTAATTTCAGCGAGAACTTTTAAAAAAATAGCCAGTCTACAATTGGATAAGACTCCAGCCGCAATGCTAACGACAGAGGCTTACTTAATAATTTCAAATTTAAAGTTCGGGACTGTTTCTGTCTATGATAAATATAATTTAACGTTATTAAAAACTTTAGAAATTGGAGGTGAGCCAAGGGGAATATCTTATCTCAAAGAGAGAGACACGATTTATATTGCAGATCTTATAAGTGGAAATTTAACGGTTGTTTCTCTTAAGGATTTAACGATATCCAAAACGATAAGTACAGGTCAAACTGCCACGTTAACAGAGTCGGTAATCTTTGATGTCAAAAATAATGTGGCCTATGTACCACAAACCTTTAGAAACAATAACAACAAGAGCCTTCAATTCGATACCACTGTATTTCCATCAGTATCAATAATCGACCTTTCTACGAATTCTAATATCCGCAAAAGAAGAATTGGTATCGACGTAGTTGACGAGCCAGTCGGAATGCCCCTCTCTGGAGCGATACATGATAAGCATCTTTATATAGTCAACTATGCAAGTAATGATTTAACTATCTTGTCGTTAGACACGTTAACTCTGACAGCGCACCTGGAGCTGGGTTTTACTCCGTTTGGATTGGCAGTCGATAGCGTTAATTCTAGAGTGATTATTAATAATACTTTGGATGGCACGATTTCAGTAATAGATTCGAATGACCTTGTTGTAATTGAACACATTAAAGTCGTTGATATGGATGAGAATAGCTCTCTGCTTAATGGGGAGAGGCTGTTTAATAATTCTCATGATATTCGACTGACAAAAGACCAATGGATTGCCTGTGCTACTTGCCACTTTGAAGGAGGGAATGACAAGAGTTTTTGGTTTTTTCCAGATGGAAAACGCAGCACACCATCTTTATTCAATCTAATAAATACCACTCCGTTTCATTGGAACGGTGATCTTGATGAGATTCAAGATGTTGAGTTCACTATACAAGGCTTAATGTCCGGGCTCGGTCTTTCTGGAGGTTTTGCTAACTGTGACCCCAATTGTACTAGTGATAAAAGTAATACGGGAAGATCTCAGGACCTCGATGACCTAGCCGCTTATGTTAAATCTCTTAGATTTCCGGCTTATGTCACTACTCAAAATAGTTTCGTTAACAGAGAAGCATATGATCGGGGCTACAATATCTTCAGCAGCAACCGAACAAGTTGTACCAAATGTCATAAGCCGCCACACTACATGGATAATGATGACCATATCACCAATCTGGTTGTTGGTTCTGATATTTTGTCGAGTATAAATACACCTTCTTTGCTTGGCCTCAGGGATTCGTCACCATATCTTCATGATGGCTCGGCTTTGGATTTGAGACAAGTTCTACAACGAACAAAAGAAACGTCAGGTCATGGTGATATTCATCATTTGTCTAATTCGGAAATCGATGATCTTCTTGTATTTCTAGAAAATATTAAAATACCAAGCAGTGCGTCAGAGGTTTTGAATTTTGTAGAAGAATACAATGCAATAGGTTTTGACCCGAAAGACCAAATATCCACGGCTGAAATGAATTTTAATATATCGATGGGAGGAAAAATTGGAAGCTTGAAATTATCGATAAATATTGCTTCAAATCTCGCTTCAGATGTCTACTTGGCGTTTCTCAATTTAGGTACTAATGATTATTTTATGATTGATGAAAATCTGGAGTTGGGGTCGGTTAATACCCCGATTATTTATAAGTCATCTGACAACCCTATAAACTTGATAAAAGAAGATATTTATAATTTAACTTTCGATCCGCTATCGGTCAGTGGGTTGCGGTTACAGTTTTATACAATTATGGTGGGAAAGGGTAAATCTGTCTATCAGGAAGAGAATTGGGTTGCTGTTGATAAAGCATTGCTAGAATTCTAAGGAGATTTTATTTATGCGTAAGAAAGGATTTCCTTTAATACTAAAAAAATATATTTTGGTATTAACTTTATTTCTTTTATCTGAAATTTCATATGCGCGAGAGATAAAAGGTCAAGTGATAGCGGATAACGGGGTTTTACTCGCGGGAACCACTGTCAGTCTTTTTGAAAATTCAAACAAATCCAGCCAGGCTCTTCAGTCAGTTAAGGTGGATGAGGCTGGAAAATTTGTTTTAGACTGTGCTGATTCGTGCTGGGTTTCTGCGCAACAAATGACTGATGGGGCTGGTCGAGCGTTAAGTTGGCGCTTTCAAGTTCCAAACGAAATAAACTATGTTCGGTTGCAGCTATCAGCCGAAAGGGTAATTACTGTAGACGCGTCTGTGCCTGAAAAAGGGAGTTATTACATAACGTATCTCAATTTAGATACTCTTGATTCGGATACTCAAGGAACGTCTTTTGGCAATACCATCAATTCCCTATTTTCTCAGGTGGTTCCAGCAGGGCGGTACCGTATTTCGCTCAATGGGGCTGCATATCCAGGTGCACCGAGAAAACCTTATTACGCCTCTGTCGGGGTAGATGTAAGTCAATCCTCAACCTCTGCCGCACTTCCCGCTAAACCACTACCTGGCGATCGCAGGTATTCGAGTGAGCCGCCTGATAGTTCATTAATTTCTATTTTACAGCCTACAGAGAACGGTCGAGCAAGGGTCGTTGGACAACCTGGAGCCGCGAAAAGCCTGATGGTTATCGGCTTAATGAACATGCAAACAGGCGTTATGACATATGGAAGCTCGTCGGAAAATGGCAGTTTCGATATAAAAATATTTGCACCGCTAGGCTCATCCGTGATGGTAGTGCAAGCAGCTGACGGGGGGACGTTTAAGAGCGAGGTGGTGCGGGCTCCGGGGACCATCGTTTACTCCAACCCTGAAGATCCATTGGCAATTAACACGGGGCAGCGATTGAACGGTGGCTCAAAGAATAACAATGAAACCGACTTTAAAAGATTCGGAGGGACGGATGCGGGTTTTGCGTGGATCACGGGTCTATTAAGTGGCAATCAATGGTCAGCTGGGCGTTCGGGCACATTGAGTGGTTCAGGTATCGTATATTCAAGAAATATCAAGGATGCTAATCCAACGCTTTCTAGCGGTGATGCCTACTTGGAAATGATATTCGATGGTAAAGGCAGGCAGACTGCCGCTGGACCGGAAAATAGCTCCAGTGACTTGACGCCCACGGGGTTTCCTATTGACCGCTCTGAAAATGTTGACCAGGAAGCGATTAGTTTAGGTTACATACAATTTAGCGATTTAGAGATTCTGTCGGAATCAACAGCAAAATTCTCTTGGTCGCTTGATTATTCGGTACCTATCAATAGTCCTGATGGTATTTATAACTTGATTCTAACCGGTTCTGGTTGGTCCATGAACCCTTGGATAAACGGTTTAGATAAGGCAACACTTTATTATGAGGATGTTTACGGAGAGCCAAGTTTTCATCTTTCAACAGTTCATGCTGCAGCACAAATCACGATAGGCACAAGCAATAAACCGCGTCTTTTTGCTGCTTTATTACTTAATGACCTTAGCAATGGATCGCGCGGAGTTGTTTCTATAGAAGATAAGGATCGGTTCGGCATATCAGGGCACATTGTTAGTAATAGCGACAGGTTTGTGGTGTCTCCTGGAATTGGAAAGACCAATGCAGAGAGAGCTTATAACTTAGAGCCTTTTATTCCGCTTACTGGTTTTAGTAATAAACTATGGATGGGTCCCCCGAAAACCTTATTTAAATTTCCCTCGGGTAATCTGAGCATCTCTATTAAGTATCCTGATGGAAGCACAAGCAATTTGGGCAGCGCACCTTTTAGAGGGCCTTATTTGCAAAAAGCAACATCGTTTGCGGGAGACCAATGGAGTTTCAATAGTAACGCTCCTGATAATCATTTTGGTCTTACCACCCACAACAAGGCATTCAATGTTACGTTTGATCAATATGGAAAGCATACTGTTTCATTAGATGGCGATATAGAGGATATTTATGGCCGTTCCTACGATATTTCAGGGAACTATGAAGTCTACGTTGCTGAAACTTTAGATTTGGAATTCGGAACATTCCCATCAACACCATTTGAGGTTGGAGACTCATTCTCTCCGGCTGTGATTGTACAACCAGGCATTCCAGCTGACGTTGAAATTAAGATAAAACATTTACCAAATTCTGATTCAAAGCTAGCTGAAACAAAAACTATTTTAGGAACGGCCAATCGGTTTGGCTATTTCATGCCTAAGTCGGGCGAGGGGTTTAAATTTTTAACTTCTGGCGAATATCGGGTTGACTATAACGTAAGTTACAAAGACGCGAGCGAAACATTATGGATGGGGAGTAGGAGCTGGGGCAGTGTTGTCGAAACGCCAGGAAGCCCCATTGTGGCGCATGGTAATCGTGGAAGTGAGAATAGTGAGACTCGTCAGTGGTATAACATGGAAGACACAAACAATGATCAAAATGCACATTTCTTTCTTCCTTATCAAACAGGTGATATTGCTTGGATGAATAACTCTACAACTTGGAATGCGGCGATGACTAATGTGGTGACCTTAGAAGATACGTCTGGCGCGATTTCATCTTTGGGAAGACAGCAGGCAGACCTGGACAAGGGTCAAATGCTTTTAAAGTCCTCTAACGGTATAACGCCAGCAATCCAATCTATACCTCCGTTTTTAATCCCTGATAACGACACTAACCATTGGGGATACTATTATAGTGGAATAGGTAGGCCTGGAGTCAGCGTAAGGGAGTTTGTAGGGACGCAACAATCTAGTAATGGATACTGGCGTTTTGATACGAAGTATAACCTCCAATTAGGAAATGGGTTTAAAGGCGACAGGACAAACGATTTTAAATTTATGTTTGGTGGAGCGGTGTATCGAGCCCCCTCTGATGATTTTTCTTACTATGGTGCCTATGGGTCTTTGTGGGTATTGCTGCCAGATGAAGATGTTACAGGCGGGCGTATCATGCCCCCCTTTCAAGCAGCAGCAAATGGTCCCTCTGGCGGCCCGATAATGACTCTCAAGGGGGAAGAGGTTGATATTTTTTATCATCCACAAGGGGTTAGGCCTGGTTCTATTCTTGAAATTGGCGATACTGCTTCGTTTTCTGGACAAGTTGCCCCGACAT
>CAWKZI010000127.1:0-6558 GCA_963854365.1 Gammaproteobacteria bacterium | reverse complement strand
ATCCGCCGCTGTCGAGACGTATTTGGACTGCCGAGTATGGCGGGAAAGTTTATGTTTGGTCTGGATACATGGGAACAACTGTAGGGCGATTATGGAAACGCTGGCCAAGTCAAGCAGAGCGTGATGGGCGCGCCATCATTCGCATCAATGGTGTGCGTTATGAAAGAGAATTAAAACGTATTAAATCTGGCGAAGTTCTCGAAGGCATTACAGCCGCAATTACTGCAAAATATCCATCGCAAACTACTCGAACGGCCGTAGAAGAGGGCGGGGTCTGGGTTTTCGAAATGGCACCTAGGAGTTAGTTGATTATGGATAAAACGATGAAAAATTTTTACTGGTTTACCGCAGCAGCAGTTGTCCTTACTGTCCTTGCAGTTCTTTTTTTTCCTGGCGTTGAGGATTTCGTAGAGAGAACTTTTCAACGGTATCTCGGCCAAGCTGCCCGTTAGCAGCGAGGGCATTAGTCTGTTACTCCAATAGTTGAATGCCGAAGAGGTTCGTTGCATGCAGGAAATAGACACAGGTACGCAAGAACTGCTTTGTAAAATCGTTGACCACGTGGCTGTGATCACTCTTAATAAGCCACGTAAGAAAAACGCTCTCGGTGATATCTTAACACCAGCTTTGAGGCAGACACTTCTGGTTTTGTCAGATCATGATGAAGTAGGTTGCATCATGATCACTGGTGCGGGCAATGCTTTTTGTTCTGGCGGTGATGTTAGTCAAATGGATGCGGGTCGAAAATCAAGGGTTGTATCTAAACCGCATTCGAAAGAAGAGAAAATCGCAAATCTATTAATTGCGCAAGAAACTCTCACGCAAAGAATATTTGAGCATTCGAAAATCACTGTTGCTGCCATTCCAGGGGCAGCCGCAGGAGCAGGGTTGTCCATCGCATTAGCATGTGATCTTAGGTTAATTTCAGAACAGGCTTTTATTACCACAGCTTTTGCTAGAGTCGGTTTAACTGGCGATTATGGAGCGAGTTGGTTTCTACCTAAACTAATTGGTTTATCAAAGGCCAAGGAATTATTTTTTAGCTCCGCTAGAGTAGGCGCTGATGAAGGAAAAGCATTGGGCTTGTTTAATGAAGTCTATCCTCATGAATCATTCCAAGAAGACGCGTTGGATTATTGTAAGACCATTGCTTTAGGACCTTCCCAGGCCTTTAGCAGAATGAAAGAAAATTTAAATACTGGATTGAATCAATCTCTCAATGAGAGCTTAGCATTGGAAGCTAGAAATATGATTGAAAGTATGGGGTCTACTGAGTCGAAGGAAGCAATCACTGCTTTCATGGAAAAGCGACCTCCAGTATTTAGATAAATATTCTAGCACTGGCCAATAAAAATTTTAAAGAAGCAGTCTTATGAAAAAACTACTTAGTATTAGCTCTCTCATTCTCTATCTAGTTTCTTGTTCTTCCGATGAGCTAGGAGTTCCGATCGAAGTGCTGGGAGATTGGCGGCATGCAGGTGCCAGTCATACATCCTCCAAATATTCACCTTTAGATCAAATCGATAGAAGTAATTTTGCTGATCTGGAAATTGCTTGGCGCTATCAATCGGCCGATCGCCGACTTCCTCAAGAACTGGCTTATGCCACTGGGGATTATCGTGCAGTGCCTTTGGTTATTAATGGCACAATGTATACCAACACTAATCACGGCCAAGTAGTCGCCTTAAATCCATCTACCGGAGAAGAGCTCTGGGTATTTGACCCTCAAAGCTATGTAGCAGGCCCCCCGCTTTTTTCGCCTGCGCAGACTCGCGGTATTGAATATTGGACTGACGGAGATATCGAAAGGTTATTTCTGGCGACGCTCGGAAAGCAATTAGTGTCTATCGACATAGTCACAGGTAAGCCAGATCCAAATTTCGGTGAAAACGGGTTTGTAGATCTAAAGAATAATTTAGGCAGGCGTGAGTTTGAGATGAATAATATTACCCACGGGGCGCCACCGATCGCTGTGGGTACTTCTGTGATAGTCGGATCGAAAATCTATGACTATACAATGTTGAATCGGAGCCCCCCTGGTCATGTTCGTGCCTACAATGTCTACACAGGTGAGTTTAAGTGGCGTTTTAATACCATCCCCCAAGAAGGTGAGGAATATAATGAGACTTGGGAGGATGACTCCTGGAAAACTACAGGCAATACCAATGTGTGGAGTTTTATGTCGGCTGATGATGAAGCAGGGCTCGTCTATTTGCCGGTGTCGACACCAACGAATGACTACTGGGGTGGAAAAAGGCTCGGCGAAAATGTCTATGCTGAAAGTCTTGTAGTGTTGGATGCAGAAACTGGAGAAAGGGTTTGGCATTTTCAAACCGTCCATCATGGTCTTTGGGATTACGATATAGCCTCGGCGCCAAACTTGGTTGATATCGAAGTAAATGGCCGAGCCATCAAAGCAGTAGCTCAAGTATCTAAAACTGGCTTTACTTATGTTTTTGATCGCCTTACCGGCGAACCGGTCTGGCCTATCAAGGAGCTTCCAGTTCCTCCTAGTACGGTGCCAGGTGAGCGTGCCCACCCCACACAACCCCACCCTACTTGGCCATTGCCGTTCGAACGTCAGGGTATGACTGAAGATGACTTAATCGATTTCACTCCAGAGATTGCCGCAGCAGCGCGAGCATTGGCTGAAAACTTTGTGATGGGGCCGATTTTTACCCCACCCATTGTTCAAGGTGCTGAAGGTAAGAGAGCAACCATATTTTTGCCTGGTGCTGGGGGAGGTGCTAATTTTCCGGGAGCGAATGTGGATCCGGAAACCAATATTCTTTATATACCTTCTCATTCACGGCCTTACGCAATGTCATTGGTGCAGCCGCCGTCAGGCAGCTCTGATTGGCCTTATGTGATTCAAGTGCAGAGAAATGTAGGGCCATTAGGCTTGCCGCTAATTAAGCCTCCTTATCGCCGTATTACAGCCATTGATTTGGATACTGGGGAACATGTATGGCAGGTTCCTTTTGGCCGAGGGCCGGCTAATCATCCCGCGCTCGCGCATTTAAATCTGCCGGATCTCGGCAGTGTGTTCACCGATGTTTCTAGCGAGGGCGGCATTCTGATCACCAAGACTCTGTTGATTTCGTTTTTGGCGCAGAAGGATGAAATTAACCCAGAGGCTCAAGGATCAATACTAGTAGCCCATGATAAGACTACTGGCAAAAAAGTCGGACAAGTGATGTTGGATCGTCGCTTACACGGACCAGTGATGACTTATATGCATGCGGGAAAACAATATATTGCGGTAGCTGGTGGTGGCAGGAACAACGATGCTGAGTTGATCAGTTTTGCGCTACCAAACTGATTGAGAGACACATTTTTGATTAGTTATCTTTTATAGAAAGATTGAGATTGAGCAGTTACTAATAAGACTTCACAACCTTTCTGTTTTTGATATAGGTGGTTTTATAGTTGGTATGTCTCTTATACGAAGTTATGTCTTGCAGAAATTTATCCACATTCTCAAATGACAGATTACTTAAGTCTGCGAAGTTGACATCCCACCACTGACTCTTCAAGAGTCTCTCAATTTTGTTTCCCTCAAAACGTGTCCTAACTACTTTTGAGGGATTACCAACAACAATTTGATAAGCGTCGACATCTTTAGTGACAACTGCGTTTCGTCCTATTACAGCGCCGTGGCCAATATTTACACCAGCCATAATCACAACATCATGAGCTATCCACACATCGTGGCCGATGGTAGTCAATTGACTGTCTGCTATATAGTTCTTACTTACTGACATGCTAGTGGAAGCCCAATCAACTGGATGGTTATCCGCTGGCTGACCGAGGACAACATTTCGCCCGATAGCACAGAACCTTCCAATAGAAGAGCACTGATAAATTTCGCTTCCCTCTCTTATATAGGAATAAGCGCCAACTGAGAGTGGCTGTTCCGCGTTGGCCAGTTTGACCTTTACATCTCCCAGTCTGGAATGTTCTTCCATGATAATGTGAGAATTGATTGAGAATTTAGAAAAATCTTGAATTCTCACTCCCGAGCGTTTCGCTTTCAGTTTTTCTAAGTGGTCGAAGAAGGTTCTCAAAATTTATCCGTTGGCCTAGCAGCCTATTAGGGGTCACTGTCATTGCAAAAGAAAATTTCAGCGGATAGAAAATTAGGCTGTTACAATTTCCGTTAATCCTAGTTCTTTTATACTTACTTCTCGCATTTTATATTTTTGTATTTTGCCGGTAACTGTCATCGGAAAATCGTCTCCGAAGCGCACATAACGTGGGACTTTATAGTGCGCTATTTTTCCATGGCAAAATTCTTTGAGTTGTTCTTCGTTGAGACTGGCATCTTTTTTCAAACCAATCCAGGCAATAATTTCCTCACCAAACTTTTCGTCTGGGACGCCAGTAACTTGTACTGATTCAATGTCTTCATGAGTCATCAGAAATTCTTCGATCTCTCTAGGATAAACATTCTCACCACCCCGCACAATCATGTCTTTAATTCTTCCTACAATATTTACATAACCCTCGCCATCCATGATTGCAGTATCACCAGTATGCATCCAATGATTATTGTCGATGGCGAGAGCTGTTGCTTCAGGGTTCTTCCAGTATCCCAGCATTACGGAGTATCCACGGGTACACAATTCTCCCATAGTATCGATTGGACAGATTTTGCCGGAATCAATATCAATGACTTTTACCTCAATGTGCGGGTGCACTTTTCCAACCGTGCTGACTTGTTTGTCGAGCGGTGAATCTTTACGTGTTTGGAAACTCACTGGGCTGGTTTCTGTCATACCATAGGCTATTTCTACCTCAGTCATATGCATCATCTCTTTTACCTGCATCATGGTTTCAACTGGACAGGGTGCGCCTGCCATAATGCCAGTCCGCAAGGTAGTTAGATCGTAACTTGAGAAATTAGTCAGTGCCAGTTCAGCAATAAACATAGTAGGAACCCCAAAGAGAGCGGTTGCTTTTTCGTCCTGTACAGCCCTGAGTACTGATTCAGCTTCAAAGCTTTCGCTGGGATAGATTAGGCATGCACCGTGTGTTAGACAGCCTAGATTAGCCATCACCATACCGAAGCAATGATACAAGGGAACGGGCACTACCAAACGATCAAGTTCGCTAAAGTTCATTATTTCTGCAACAAAGTAGCCATTGTTTAGGATGTTGTTATGGCTAAGTGTTGCGCCTTTGGGGAATCCGGTTGTGCCACTTGTGTATTGAATATTGATTGGTTCGTCGATATCTTGTTGTAATTGACGGAGAGCTAATTCCGCATCACAAATTGTATCTGCTGCGGTGAGAAAATGGTTCCAATCATAGATGCCGGTTTCTGTCGATTTGCTCATTGAAATAACGGCTTTTAATTCAGGAAATTTTTCCGAGTTCAGCTGCCCAGCTTTACAAACTCTCAATTCAGGGCAGAGCTCGATTGTCATCGCTTCGTAATTAGAAGTTTTAAATTGATTCTGTAGTACGAGCCCGCGGCAAGCCGATTGCTCTAGTACGTAGGCTAATTCATGAACTCGATAGGCTGGATTAATAGTTACCAGGATCAAGCCGGCTTTTGCTGTAGCATATTGTGTAATAAGCCATTCAACATTGTTGGGTGACCAGACACCAATACGATCGCCTTTCTGAAATCCAGAGCCAATAAAAGCTTTCGCCAGATTGTTTACTTGTATTGCTAGCTGTTGATAGTTAAGTCGGATGCCTTGATGAGTGGACACAACAGCCTCACGTTTGCCGAACTTCAACACAATATCGTCAAACATTTGTGGAATAGCCTTTCCGAGGAGTGCTTTCTCAGCAGGCCCGCTGGCATAACTAATGTTGATGGTCATTTTGAAATTTCTTTTCGTTTTTGCACAGCCAAATCACTTCTTAATAGTTTCATATCCGTTTATTTAGGTACTCTTAATCCTAAATGTAAAAGATTAAGAATGCTAATGAAACAGATTTCTGACAATGGTAATGTAGTTTAACAATGAACAAGCTATAGATGCTTGTTCAAAGTGTGCAATATCTTTTAGTTTTTAACTTTCCTAAATCTAAATATAGTTAAACCTCTGCTTGCAAGGAATTCGCAAGTTTTTCTAAAATCACTAACCCGTTTGGGTTTTAGGCAGCAGATTATTTAAAAATTCAAACAACAACTAGTAAAATAACCCAAAATAGGATATTCAAAATGAAACGACATTCGACAAAATTAATGATAGTTACGCTATTTTTGCTAAGCTGGCTTCGAGTCGGTGCGTACGCCGCTGATAATGGCTGGGTTACGCTAATCGATGGCACAACAGGCTTGGAAAATTTCACCATAGTAGGCGATGCTAACTGGTCAGCACAAAAAAGTGCGATACAAGCTACCGAAGGCAGTGCTGCGTCTTTTTTGCTGACCAAGCAAAGTTATAGTAACTTCTCTGTTCGAGTAGAGTTTTGGGCTAGTGATGATGCTAATAGTGGAATCTACCTGCGCTGTCAGGACCCATCAAGAATCTCTGATCGAAATTGTTATGAGGCTAATGTGTACGATCAACGGCCGGATCCATCTTTCGGTACAGGGGC